>NZ_JBEZUT010000077.1:0-29187 GCF_040636595.1 Kitasatospora sp. NPDC036755 | reverse complement strand
CGGCACGTCGGCGCGCGGCGGCCCGGGTGTGCCCGTCGGCCGGTCCGGGGGCGGATTCCGGCCGCTTCGGTCCCGCCCGGAGGCGTATTCGGCCCGGGCGGGAGTGAACGGCCGCGACCGTTCGTTGGCCCCTGATGCGCCCGCCCGGGGGACGGGCCGCCACCAGGAGCCGACCGTGATCCGCATCCCCGGGGGGAGACCATGCCGAGGACCGCACGCCCGACCATCGCCCTGACCGCCGGACTGGCCGCAGTGCTGCTGGCCGGCTGCACCGACAACGCCGGCTCGGACGGCGGGAGCGGCGCCGCCGGCGCGGCGCCCGCCCACGCCAAGGCCGCCGCGGCCGAGCCCCCGCCCACCGGTCCGTACGTCGCGCTCGGCGACTCGTACACCGCCGGGATGAAGATCGCCCCGCAGATCGGCGAGCCGGGCGCCTGCTACCGCTCCGGGGCCAACTACCCGGCCCTGGTGGCGAAGGGGCTCTCGCTCGCCGCCGGGCAGTTCAAGGATGTCAGCTGCAGCGGCGCCCGCACCGGGGACCTGACCGGCCCGCAGAAGGTCGCCGACGGCACCAACCCGGCCCAGCTGGACGCGCTGACCGCGGACACCCGGCTGGTGACCCTGGGGATCGGCGGCAACGACGCCGGCTTCATGGAGGTCGTGACGGAGTGCGCCAAGGCCAACCTGGTGGACATCGTCAAGGGCGTGATCACCGACAGCGCGGACCGGATCAGCAACTCGCCGTGCCGCGACCACTACGCCAAGGGCGGCGGCACCGACGAGGTCCAGCGCAAGGTGGACGCGGCCGGTGAGCGGATCGGCCAGGTGCTCCAGGACGTCCGGAAGCGCTCCCCGAAGGCCAAGGTGTACGTGATCGGGTACCCGGGGCTGCTCCCGGCCGATCCGGCGAGCTGCCTGCCGGTGCTCGGCAACGCCGTGCCCGCCTCCGACCTGAACTTCCTGGTGGAGAAGCAGCAGCAGCTCAACGGCATGCTCAAGAAGCGCGCCGAGGCGGCCGGCGCGGTGTTCGTGGACCTCGCCGGGCCCTCGGCCGGGCACGACATGTGCGCGGGGGAGGGCGAGCGCTGGGTCGAGCCGCCGTTCCCGGCCCACGGCCTGGCGCCGATCCACCCCAACGCCAAGGGCCAGGAGGCGGCGTCCGGTGTCGTCCTGAAGGCGATCAAGGGCTAGCCCCCGGCCGGGCCGGGGAACGCGAGGGGCGCGCGGGGCGCGCGGGACTGGACCGTCCGGGTGGGGCCGACGCACCGGGGCGGGCACCCGCGTGCCGCGCACCGTTCACGCCCCGGCCCGCATCGCTTCGTGCGCGGCACACCCCGCGTGTCGGCGGCCCGGCGTACGGTGAAGGGCATATGGACGACACCAAGCACCGCCTCGCCGCCCCGATCCCGTACGACCGCGCTGCCGAGGCCCGCTGGGTCCCCGAACCCGACAAGCGGCCGGGCCGCACGGCCTTCCAGCGCGACCGCGCCCGGGTCCTGCACTCGGCCGCCCTGCGCCGGCTGGCCGGCACCACCCAGGTGGTCGCCCCGATGCGCAGCGACTTCCCGCGCACCCGACTCACCCACTCCCTCGAATGCGCCCAGGTCGGGCGGGAGTTGGGTGCCGCCCTCGGCTGCGACCCGGACCTCGTGGAGACCGGCTGCCTGGCCCACGACATCGGCCACCCGCCCTTCGGCCACACCGGCGAGGAGGCCCTCGACCAGGCCGCCGAGGCCTGCGGCGGCTTCGAGGGCAACGCCCAGTCGCTGCGCATCCTGACCCGGCTCGAACCCAAGCGCTTCGCGCCCGACGAGGAGCGGCCCGCCGCCCGGCTCGCCCCCTGGCCGGGCCGCAGCGTCGGCCTCAACCTGAGCCGCGCCGCCCTGGACGCCGCCACCAAGTACCCGTGGACCAAGGGTGCCCACCCCACCGACCCGGCCTCGCCCAAGTACGGCGTCTACGCCGACGACCTGGCGGTGTTCCGCTGGCTGCGGGCCGGCTCCCCGGCCGGGCGCAAGTGCTTCGAGGCCACCGTGATGGACTGGTCCGACGACGTGGCCTACTCCACCCACGACGTCGAGGACGGCCTCCAGGCCGGCCACATCGACCCGGCCGCCCTGCGCGCCCCGAGCGAGCGCGCCGAGCTCTTCAAGGTCGCCGAGCGCTACGCCCCGGACGCCGGGCCGGAGGAGCTGTCGGCCGCCCTGGACCGGCTGCTCGCCCAGGAGTGGTGGCCCCGCTCCTACGATGGCACCGCCCGGGCCCGGGCCGGGCTCAAGGACCTCACCAGCCAGCTGATCGGCCGTTTCTGCCTGGCGGCCGAGCAGGCCACCCGCGCCCGCTACGGCCCCGGCCGGCTCACCCGCTACACCGCCGAGCTGGTGGTGCCGAGGGACGTCCGGCTGGAGTGCGCGGTGCTCAAGGCGGTCGCCGTCCGCTACGTGATGCAGCGCGACGAGCAGGCCCAGCTGCGGGCCCGCCAGCGGATCGTGATCGCCGAGCTGGCGTACGTCCTCACCCAGCGCGCCCCCGAGGGGCTGGACCCGGTGTTCGCCGCCATGTACCGCGAGGCCGAGGACGACCGCGCGGCCCTGCGCACGGTCGTCGACCAGATCGCCACCCTCACGGACGCCTCGGCCCTGGCCCTGCACGCCAAGCTGGTCGGCGCCGCCTGGGCGTAGCGGGTCCGCCGTCCGCCCGGCGGCCCGGCCCGGCCGGTTGCCCCGGCCGGTCGGCCCTGCGGCGGTCCGCCCGGCTCGAAGGCGCGGCCGCCCCAGTAGACTTCCGGGGTGGCCGGGCGGATCAGGGACGAAGACGTACAGGCGGTGCGCAGCGCACTGCCGATCGACGCGGTGGTCGGCGACTACGTACAGCTGACCAATGGTGGCGGCGGCGAGTACAAGGGCGTCTGCCCCTTCCACGACGAGAAGTCCGCCTCCTTCTACGTCAACCCCGCCAAGGGCGTCTTCCACTGCTTCGGCTGCCAGGAGAACGGCGACACGATCGCCTTCCTGATGAAGATCGAGCACTTCACCTTCGCCGAGGCCGTCGAGCGGATGGCCGCCCAGGCCGGCATCACCCTGCGCTACGAGGAGGGCGGCTACAGCCCCCGCCACCAGCAGGGCGAGCGCACCCGGCTGGTCGAGGCGCACAAGGTGGCCGCCGCCTACTACCGGGAGCAGCTGGCCTCGCCGGAGGCGGAGATCGGCCGCCGTTTCCTGGCGGAGCGCGGCTTCGACGAGGAGGCCGCGACGACCTTCGGCGTCGGCTACGCCCCCGCGGGCTGGGAGCACCTGGTCCGCTACCTGCGCGGCAAGGGCTTCACCGACAAGGAGATCCTGCTGGGCGGCCTCGCCTCGCAGGGCCAGCGCGGTGGCCTGATCGACCGCTTCCGGGGCCGGCTGGTGTGGCCGATCCGGGACATCGCGGGCGAGGTGGTCGGCTTCGGCGCCCGCCGCCTGCGCGAGGACGACAACGGCCCGAAGTACCTCAACACCCCCGAGACGCCGATCTACAAGAAGTCCCACGTGCTGTACGGGATCGACCTGGCGAAGAAGGAGATCGCCAAGTCGGGCCGCGCGGTGGTGGTCGAGGGCTACACCGACGTGATGGCCTGCCACCTGGCCGGGGTCACCTCGGCGGTGGCCACCTGCGGCACCGCCTTCGCCGAGGACCACATCAAGATCATCCGCCGGCTGCTGATGGACACCTCGCAGTACAGGGGCGAGACCGTCTTCACCTTCGACGGCGACGCGGCCGGCCAGAAGGCGGCCCTGCGCGCCTTCGAGGACGACCAGAAGTTCGCCGCCAAGACCTCCATCGCGGTCAGCCCGGGCGGCATGGACCCGTGCGAGCTGCGCCTGGCCCAGGGCGACGAGGCGGTCAAGCACCTGATCGACAACCCGGTCCCGCTGTTCGAGTTCGCGCTGACCTCGGTGGTGGCCCGGCACCGGGTGGACACCCCCGAGGGGCGGTCGGCGGCGCTGGAGGAGGCGGCCCCGATCGTCGCCAAGATCAAGGACCGCTCGATCCAGCACGAGTACGCCGTCCGCCTGGCCGGCATGCTCGGCATCCTGGACGAGCAGTTCGTCGTCCGCCGGATCTCCCAGCTGGCCCGCTGGGACCGCGAGCGCCAGCAGAACCCGCGCGGCGCGGCCGCCCAGCGCCGCCCCGAGCCGGTCCAGCCGCAGCGCCCCGCGCAGCCCGCCTTCCGGCTCAACCCGCGCGACCCGGCCCAGTTCGTCGAGCGGGAGCTGCTCAAGCTGGCGCTCCAGCACCCGGACCTGGTCAGCCCGGCCTTCGACCACTACGGCGAGGACGAGTTCCCGACCCCGCCGTACACCGCCGTCCGGCAGGCCATCGCCAAGGCCGGCGGCGCCGCGTACGGGGCGGGCCTGCCCGACTTCACCAGCGCCGTGCGCGAGGCGTCCCCGGACGACCAGGTGCGGTCGCTGGTCACCGAGCTGACCGTCGAGCCGGTGCGCTCGCGCCGCAAGGTGGACGCGATCTACGCGGGGGAGTTCCTGGTCAAGCTGCGCATGCTGGCGGTGGACCGGCGGATCACCGAGGTCCGCGGCTACCTCCAGCGGCTCGGCCCACGCGCCGACGCCGAGCAGCTGCACGCGGTGCAGACCGAGCTGTGGCAGCTCCAGCAGTACGGGCAGCAGCTGCGCAGCCGGGGCGCGGCGGCGCTGTAGGGCCCGCCCGCGCCTCCCGCGGCACGGCCGCGCCACCCGCCGGAGAAAGTCGGCGCACGAGTCTCGGCCACGGAGTGTGGCGTACCGCACACTGGAGGGCGTCCCACCTCCGTACTGCGCGGGTCCGCCAGAGTCGCGCCCGCCCCGAGGGGATGCCCGTGGAGCAAGGCCTCGCCGCAGCGACCACCACCAGGACGAGAGCGAACCCCGCCGGACCGGCCGGGCCGCACGCCGGCAAGCAGCAGTCCGGGGAGCAGGAGGCCGACCACGGCCGGGCCGGGGCGGCGCCTCCGGACGGTGCCCGGGCCCCCGCCCAGGGCCTGCCGGAGGGCCACCCGGACAGCCCGGACAGCCCGGACCCCGACCACGAAGCCGAGCCCGAGCCCGGGGCCGGGGCCGGGGCCGAGGAGCCGGAGGAGCGCCGCGGGCCCGTCGGCGACACCGGTCCGGCCGCCGACCTGCTGCGCCAGTACCTGCGCGAGATCGGCCGGATCCGCCTGCTCACCGCCGAGGAGGAGGTCGAACTCGCCCGTCGGGTGGAGGCCGGCATCTTCGCCGAGGAGCGGCTGAACGGCGACCCGCCGCCGCCCGACCCGCTGGCCGGGGAGCTGGACACCCTGGTGGTGCGGGGCCGGATCGCCAAGCGCCGGCTGATCGAGGCGAACCTGCGGCTGGTGGTCTCCGTCGCCAAGCGCTACGTCGGCCGCGGGCTGACCCTGCTGGACCTGGTCCAGGAGGGCAACCTGGGCCTGATCCGTGCGGTGGAGAAGTTCGACTACGCCCGCGGCTTCAAGTTCTCCACGTACGCGACCTGGTGGATCCGGCAGGCGATGAGCCGGGCGCTGGCCGACCAGGCCCGGACGATCCGGGTGCCGGTGCACGTGGTCGAGCTGATCAACCGGGTGGTCCGGGCGAAGCGCGGCCTGCTCCAGGAGCGCGGCCTGGAACCGACGGCGGCCGAGATCGGGGCCGCCCTGGAGCTGACCGAGGAACGGGTGCGCGAGCTGCTCCGGCTGGCCCAGGAGCCGATCTCGCTGCACACCCCGGTCGGCGAGGAGGAGGACGTCGCGCTCGGGGACCTGATCGAGGACGCCGACGCCGCCTCGCCCGCCGAGTCCGCGACCTTCCTGCTGCTGCGCCAGCACCTGGAGGCCGTCCTGGCGACCCTGGGGGAGCGGGAGCGCCAGGTCGTCCAGCTCCGCTACGGGCTGGACGACGGCCGTCCGCGCACGCTGGAGGAGATCGGCGCGGTGTTCGGCGTGACGCGGGAGCGGATCCGCCAGATCGAGTCGAAGACCCTGGTCAAGCTCCGCGACCACGCCTGTGCCGAGCAGCTGCGCGGCTACCTCGACTAGCCGACGGGCGTGGGCGGGAACGAGGGGGAGAGCGAGGGCGTGGGCGAGGGCTGGTCGGCCGGGGTCGTCGCCGGGTCCCACGCCGCAGGGTCGGCCGGTGTGGCCGGGGCCGGTGCCGTGGGGGCTCCCGCGCCGGTTCCCGGCGGGGGTGAGGCGGGCCCGATCGGGATCGGGGTGGAGGCCACCACCATGGCCAGGTCGGAGACCACCGCGGTGCAGTCGTGGCCGGCCGGCTGGTAGCCGCAGACCTGGAAGGTGACGGTCGGGTCGGCCGCGTTCAGCATCGGCGAGTAGTTGTCGTAGCCCCAGTGGATGAGCGCGGTCTCGCTGTCGCCGGTGCCGTCGGTGATCGTCGCGTAGTCCTTCGGCTGGCCCTCGGTGATGGCCGCCCAGGCGGCCCGGCAGGTCTGGCTGTACCGCAGGTAGACGACGACCTTGCCGACCACCTGGGTCTGCAGGGTCCGGGCGTCCTTGCCGCAGCCGGTGGTCTTCGGGTCCTTGTGGGCGCAGCCGACGGCCTGGCAGGCGGGGTCGGTCGGGCCGGGGCGGGCGGAGGCGGAGGCCCCGGCCGTCGCGGTGGTCCCGTCGGCCGCCGCGGCCTGCCCGTCGTGCCGGCTGATCCGCAGGCCGACCAGCACCAGCAGCAGTGCCAGCACGGCGGCACCGGAGATCAGCGCCGTCGGGCGCAGCCACCAGGGGGCGGGATCGGGTTCCGGCCCGGCCGCCGGTGCCTCCGCGGCGGCCTGCTCCCCGGCGGCGAACCCTGCCTCGGTGGCGGGGGGTTCCTCGGGACTCCGCGGCTCGTCGTCGGCGGCCGGGCGCTGCACGGCCGCGCCCACGCCCGGCTCGGCGCAAGCGCCCGGCTCGGGGCCCCCGTCGGGGACCGGCTCCGCCACCGCCTGCCGCCACAGTGTCCGCAGCGCGGCCCCGTCGCACGCGACCGTCCCGATCAGGGCGTCCAGCGCCTGCTCGGTGACGATCCGTTTGCCGTTGAGCCAGCGCTCCCAGGAGGCCCGGCTGTAGTGCGTCCGGGTCGCCAGCTCGGACAGCGACAGCCCGGCGGTGTCCTTGATGGTCCGGAGTTCCTCCGCCAGGCGCTTGGCGGGTTCGGACAGTTCCTCGGGCAGCTGCTTCCGGGCGGCACCCACTGCGGCGCTCCAAAACTCGAGAAACGGTGGGCGGGGGAGGCGGGCCGGAACGGGCGGGCGGGTCCGGCCGTCCGGCGTCCCAGCTTCTCCAACCCGGTCGGCCTGGCGTCCCAAACCCCAGGTCATGGCGCTGAGACGGACGGAAGTGTCTCACAACCCCCGGAGACGCTCGAACATTCACGTCGTCATCGTGCAGAGTTCTCTGGCCGGTGCGGTCCGCCCGTCGGTGGAAACGTTCGGACACCGATCGATCACTCGTCGCGGGGTCCGCACCCGCTCCCGGCCCCCACCGGACCGGCGCAGCCTCGCGGGGGGAGGCTGCGCCGGTCCGCCGGGACGCTCCGGTGGGGAGGGCGCTTCGCTGCGCCCTCCCCACCGTGAGGTCTTCCCGGGGCGCCCGAACGGTCGGTGGCGCCCGAACGGGCAAGGGGGCCCGAACGGTCGGTGGCGTGCGAACGCCCGGTGGCGGCCGTTCAGTGGTGGAAGCCGGGCCGGGCCGGCACCCCGAGCTCGCGGAGCGGGACGGGTTGGCGCCGCAGCTCCGGCAGCAGCCGGCCGAGGTCGCCCAGCAGCAGGTCGGCGAGGTCCCGGGAGAAGCCGTTGCGGCAGACCACCCGGAGCACCGACAGGTCCTCCCGGTTCGCCGGGAAGGTGTACGCGGGCACCTGCCAGCCGCGTTCGCGCAGCCGCCGCGACACGTCGAAGACGTCGAACGGGACGTCCCCCTCGGTGGTGAAGGCGAACACCGGGAGCTGGTCGCCCCGGGTCAGCAGCCGGAAGCCGTCCAGTTTCCCGATCTGCCCGGCCAGGTAGCCGGAGACCTCGCGGCAGGCGCCCTGGACGGCCCGGAAGCCCTCCCGGCCGAGCCGCAGGAAGACGTAGTACTGGGCCACCACCTCGGCGCCGGGCCGGGAGAAGTTGAGGGCGAAGGTCGGCATCTCGCCGCCCAGGTAGTTGACCCGGAAGACCAGTTCCTCCGGCAGCGCCTCCTTGTCGCGCCAGAGCGCCCAGCCCACGCCCGGGTACACCAGGCCGTACTTGTGGCCGGAGGTGTTGATGGAGGCCACCCGGGGCAGCCGGAAGTCCCAGACCAGTTCCGGGTCGAGGAAGGGCGCCACCATGCCGCCGGAGGCACCGTCCACGTGCACGGGGACGTCGGTGCCGGTGCGCTCCTGGAGCGCGTCCAGGGCCGCGCAGATCTCGGCGACCGGCTCGTACGAGCCGTCGAAGGTGGAGCCGAGCACGCCGACCACTCCGATGGTGTTCTCGTCGCACAGGGCGACCGCCCGCTCGGCGTCCAGGTGGAAGCGGCTGCCCTCCATCGGCGCGGTGCGCGCCTCGACCTCCCAGAAGTTGCAGAACTTCTCCCAGCACACCTGGACGTTGACGCCCATCACCAGGTTGGGCCGGGCCCCGGCGGCGTAGCGGTCGGCGTTGCGGCGCGTCCAGCGGCGCTTGAGCGCCATGCCGGCCAGCATGCAGGCCTCGCTGGAGCCGGTGGTGGAGCAGCCGACCGCGGCGTCCGGGTCGGGGGCGTGCCAGAGGTCGGCGAGGATCGCCACGCAGCGCCGCTCCAGTTCGGCGGTCTGCGGGTACTCGTCCTTGTCGATCATGTTCTTGTCGAGGCACTCGGTCATCAGCCGGGTGGCCTGGGCCTCCATCGAGGTGGTGACGAAGGTCGCCAGGTTGAGCTTCGCGTTGCCGTCCAGCATCAGCTCGTCGTGGATCAGCTGGTACGCGGTGTCCGCGGCGACGGGGCCCTCGCCGAGCCGGTGCAGCGGCGGGGCGAGCTTCATCGAGCCCAGCGGGTCGGCGATGGTCGGGTACGGGCCGATGCTCAGCCGGCGGTCGCCGCCGGCCCCCTTGTGCAGCGCCATGGCGTCCTGCCGCCCTTCGCGTCGGTGGCCGTGTCCCGTCCCACGCTGCCACCGGGCGAGGGGTGACGCATCCGCACGCCCGGCGTCCCCGGTGGCGGGGTCAGGCCGCGGCCTCCGGGTGGACCTGGTCGCGGGCGGCCCGGTACTGCTGACGCACCGCCGAGCCGATCGCCAGGTCCTGCTCCCCGTCGGGCTCGACGGTCTCGGCGTCCGGCAGCTCCCACTCGGGCGGCTCCGGGGTGCCGGCCAGCGCCCAGGCGGCCTGCCGGGCGGCCCCGCGGGCGGCGTGCGCGCCGGGCGGCGGCACCACGACCGGGACGCCGAACAGCATCGGGGCGATGTGCCGGACGGCGGGCAGCCGCCCGGCCGTGCCGAGCAGGAACACCCGCTTCACCGCGACGCCCTGGGCGCGCAGCACGTCGAGGGCGTCGGCGATGTTGCAGAGCATGCCCTCGACGGCGGCCCGGGCCAGGTGCTGAGGGGTCATGGCCTCGGCCCGCAGGCCCGTCAGGGTGCCGGCCGCGTGCGGCAGGGCGGGGGTGCGCTCGCCGTCCAGGTAGGGCAGCAGCACCAGGCCGTAGGCGCCGGGGGAGGAGTGCAGGGCGAGGTCGCTCAGGCCCTCCAGGTCCAGGCCGAGCATGGCGGCGGTGGAGCGCAGCACCTGGGCGGCGTTGAGGGTGGCGACCATCGGCAGGTGCCGGCCGCTGGCGTCGGCGAAGGAGGAGACCAGGCCGGACGCGTCCACCACGGCCTCCCCGTGCACCGCGAAGATCGTCCCGGCGCTGCCCAGCGAGACCACCGCGTCGCCCGGGCCGAGGCCCAGACCCAGGGCGGCGGCCATGTTGTCCCCGGTGCCGGCCGAGATCAGCAGGCCCTCGGGGGTGTGCCCGGCGGGCTCGGCGGGGGGCAGCACGTCGGGCAGCCGGAGCTCGTGGCCGAGCGCCAGCTCGACCAGGTCCTGCCGGTACTCGCCGGTGATCGGCGACCAGTAGCCGGTGCCGGAGGCGTCGCCGCGGTCGGTGGTGCGGCGCTTGGGGTGGCCGAGCAGCTGCCAGACCAGCCAGTCGTGCGGCAGCAGCACCTCGGCGACCCGGCGGGCGTTGGCCGGCTCGAACTCGGCCAGCCAGCGCAGCTTGGCGATGGTGTACGTGGGGGCGGGCACGGCGCCGATCGCGGCGGTCCAGGCGGCGGCGCCGCCGAGGGCGTCCAGCAGCTTGGCGGCGGCGCCGCTGGAGCGGGGGTCGTTCCAGAGGATCGCCGGGCGGACCAGCACCCCGCCCGCGTCCAGGCCGATCATCCCGTGCTGCTGGGCGCTGACCCCGATCGCCCGGACGCCCTCCAGCAGGCCGCCGGTCGCGGCGTCGCCGAGCGAGTGCAGCCAGACCTGGGGATCGGTCTCGCCCGGGCGCAGGTCCTGGTCCTCGGGGACGGGGTGCGGCGCCTTGCCGGAGCGCAGGACGGCACCGGTGTCGGCGTCGCACGCGACGATCCTGGTGCGGTTGGTCGAGCTGTCTATCCCCGCGACGATGGCCATGCCGAGATCATGCCTCAGCCCGGCCCCGGACGCGTGCGGGCCGGGCGGGCCGTTGCGGCTTCGCGACGCCGGGTTGGGCCGCGCTTGGCCCCGGTGTCACCGTCCCGTCACGGGGGGTGGGTACGCGCCCGGGCCGTGCGTCGCGGGACGTACGGCCCGGGCGCGTCCCGGGCTCAGGGGCGGAAGGTGCCCCAGCCGTCGTCCTCCGCCCGGGAGCGGTTGAAGTACGGCACCCGGTCCGTGACGGCGCTCGGCAGCCGGTCGCCGACCCGGTCGGCGACCGCGCCGGCCGCCTTCCCGGCCACCGCCCCGGCCTGCTGCCGGGCCCGGTCGGTCGCACCCTGCACCGTGGGGTTCCGGGCGATCTGCCGGGTGACCTTGGCGATCTGTTCGTAGCGCTGGCGCCCGGCTCGCGAGCCCAGGACGTAGCCGGCCGCGAAGCCCGCGGCCAACGACAGCTTCCACATGGTCGGATCCACCCTCTCCTGGCGGCTTCTGCCGCATTGCCCTACCCGTCCGTCGGGACGGCGAACCGTCCGCGCCCCAGCATCCCCGGCCCCGCCGCCGGGCGCGCGCGGGGCACGCCGGAGCGGCAGCCCGGTGGCAAGCCGGGAAAGCGATTGGCGGACCACCCCCCCGAGTGCGCTAATGTATGTCCCGCAGCGAGCGCCGAGGAGCCCGGGAGACCGGGGCCGAGGCGGTGGCCGATCCCCCATAGCTCAATTGGCAGAGCAGCCGACTGTTAATCGGCAGGTTATTGGTTCGAGTCCAATTGGGGGAGCTCGGGAGCGGTTCCCTCCGGGGTCCTGGTTCCCGTCCGTGGTACGGCAGTTGGGTACCGCGATCCCGCATAGCTCAATTGGCAGAGCAGCCGACTGTTAATCGGCAGGTTATTGGTTCGAGTCCAATTGCGGGAGCTGCACCGGGTCCGCCCGGTGACTGCTCAGAGCGAAGGCCCCTCGGTCGACCGGGGGGCCTTCGTGTTGCCCCCGCCCGGCTCCGCGACGTGACGTGCGCGACACCGCCCGCGGGCCGGGCTGCCCGGTCAGGCGGTCGCCCTCCGGTAGAGCTCGGCGACCCGCTGGTCGAAGGTGACGCTGTACGAGGTGCCGGGGGTGCTCCCGCCCTCCTGGTAGCCGCCGATCACGCCGACCACGGCGCCGTTCGCGGTGACCCACGGGCTGCCGCTGGTGCCGTCGGTGTAGCCGCCGCAGTCGAAGCGCTCCTGGGTGGCGCTCTGCGAGCTGGTCCGGACCGCGCAGGTGATCGGCTCGTCGCTCTCGTTCGGGTAGCCGGTGACGGAGACGGACAGGCCGAAGCCCTGGCCGGTGTCGACCGGGTTGCCGCCGACCGCGTCCTCCACCTGCCGGCCGTCGACCGTGCCCACGGTGACGAACGCCACGTCGTACTCGGGATCGTCGCCGGCCGCCCAGTGCGGGTCGACGGTGATCGCCTGCACCGGCCAAGTCCCGTACGGCGTGGAACCGTTGCGGTAGCCGGGGGTGAACACCAGGCCGTCCAGCAGGCCGATCCGGCGGGTCTGCACGCAGTGCGCCGCGGTGACCAGCAGATTGCGCCGGGGGCTGTGCACCACGCTCGCGGTGCAGGCCCGCGGACCCTGCGCGGTGTGGAGGGAGAGGGTGCCCACCCGGTCCCGGGCGGGGCTCTGCTGCGCGACCTCGGCGCTGGGTGCCCCGTCCTGGCCGCCGCACGCGGTGCCGGTGGCCAGCAGCAGGGCGGCCAGCGCGGCCGTTCGTGCCGTACGCGCGGGCCGTGCCGGGCGGGAGGCCATCGGGGCTCCGTCTCGTTCCTCGGGGCGGGCACCGGGGCCGTGCGTTCCGCCGTTCGTGAGGAAGATCTACCAGGCCGTGCCCGGCGGCGCCACCGCCGGGCCCCGCCCGCCGCCCGGTCAGCCGGTGGCGCGGTCGTACAGCGCCTGGACGCGGTCGCCGAAGTAGCTGCTGTACGAGGTGTCCGGGCTGTCGCCGCCCTCCTGGTAGCCGCCGATCACGCCGACCACGGTGCCGGTCCTGGTGGCCGGGTCGAATTCGGTGACCCAGGGGCTGCCGCTGGTGCCGCCGGTGTAGTCGGGGCAGTCGATCCGGAGCTGGGTGGGGCTCTGCTGGACGGTCGTGTTGGAGCAGGTGATCGGGACGCCGCTGCTGCTCGGGTAGCCGGTGATCTTCACCGGGAGCCGGTAGCCGCGGTTGACGCCGAGTCGGTTGGCGCCGAGCACCTGCTGGACCTGCCGCCCGCCCTGGGCCTGGACGATCGCGAAGGCGACGTCCGCGTCCGGGTCGGCGTGGTCGTTCCAGCCGTCGTCCACGGTGACGGCCAGCAGCGGCCAGACGCCGCTGGGGGTGTCCCCGTCGCGGTAGCCGGGGACGAAGACCAGGTCGCCGCGGCGGCCGAGCCGGGGATCCCAGACGCAGTGGGCGGCCGTGACGATGAGGTTGAGGCCGGCGCTGTCGACCACGCTGGCGGTGCAGAAGTGGTCGCCGTCGGCGTTGCGGGTGAACACCGCGCCGACCAGGCCGTTGAGCACGGTGGGCTTGGCGGTGCGGGTGACCCCGGTGTGCCGGCCGGCCGCGCCCTTGAGTCGCTGCCGGCTCCAGCCGTGGCTGTCGGAGGGGGCGGCGGTGGGCGGTGCCGAGGTGACGGTCGGGGTTCCGCCGCCGCCCGGTCCCGCCGCGGTGGTGCAGCCCGCCGCGGCCAGCGCCAGGACGAGCGCCGCGGCCACCGCCCCCGTCCCACGTGTCGTCATCCGTCCAGGCTGCCCCGGTCGGGCGCCCCGACGCCACCCGGGCTGCGCCGCCCGGGAGCCGCCCGCCGTCGCGCACCCTCCTGCGCCCCCGGCGCGCACCACGGGTGATCGACCGGCTATGCTGCCCGGGACGGCCTCGCTGGGGCCGTCTGCTGCTGCCGTGTGCCGACGACCGGTGCGCGCGGCGAACCGGGGCGGTAGCTCAGCCGGTTAGAGCAGGGGACTCATAATCCCTTGGTCGTGGGTTCGAGTCCCACCCGCCCCACACCTGAGACTGACGTCAGGTCAGCGCCCTCGTGCCCCTGACCAGGGAAAATGCTCACTCCTACACGAGGACTCTAGGGCACGCGCCAACCGGATCGGCTCTGGCACGCCGAGGTTCACCCGCGTTGGGGAATTCCTGGGGAACCGACGGGGGGCGCGACCCCCCTTCAGGTCGGGCCGCACTGTCAGCGGGCCTCGGCGTGCGAGCAGACCGAGAGCCAGGTCGGACCTCTCCCCTCCGGTCGGATCAGCCACCCAACGAGCGCATCCGAATTCCCGGAATCCACCCACGCTGCGCCCATCGACACGGCATTCTGTGGGGCAGAAGACCGAGCACGGGCACAGGGAGAGGTCACGCGACGAGGTGACGCAGAGTACGCGGCGGCGCTGGAGGCGATGGAGAGGATCCTCCTTGGCTGGGTCGCTCGACCGTTTCGGCCGCTGTACTACGCGGACCTGAGCAGCATGCTCGTCAAGGATGGGCACCCGGTCCCCGCGCACGATGGGCCGATGCCCTACCTGCTGGAGGACTGCACCCGCCTCCACGGTGGGAAGGAGGCGCCGATGCTGTCCGCCGTCGTGGTGCGCAAGGACACGGGGAAACCGTCCGGCGGGTTCTTTAAGCTTGCCCGCCAGAAGCCGTTCCTGCGTCCTGGCGGTGACGATGCCCTGTGGGTCGCCGAGCTGGCCTGGCTTGAGCGAGAGTACGACGCGGTCTGAGTGCTAGCCGCGCTCTAGGCCGGGGCCATGGGGCCGCAGTGGCGACTCCTGGCCGATACTGGTCCTGGCAGCGGTTCCAGCGGAGACGTAGGGGGTGATGACGTGGCAGTGATCAAGATTGAGACCGAGGGCGGGGTGCTCGCGGTCGAAGTCGACGACGCGGATCTCGAAGCAGCTGGCGAGGCGCTCGGTACCTCAACACCTGCCGAGACGATCAAGGCGGCGGTAGCGGATGTTGTAGGGCGATCGAGAGTTCACGCCGCGTACGACGACATCTCGAAGATGGTCGAGGACGGCGACGTCGATCTCAGCTCGCTCATCGGAGAGGACCTGGACGACGGTGACGGCGAGCACAGCGAAGGCTCCGTAGACCTTGCCGAGCACATCCGCAACGTGCGTCGTGCCCTACAGGGCAGGCCGAATGTGCTGCCTGAGGTTCGATCTCATGTTCTGCCCCGTCATTACTTGAACTCGACCCTGGTTGCGCGAGGGGTCGAGGAGCTGGTGTCCGACCTGCGGCAAGCGCCGGTGCGCAGGCACAACCTGACAAGTCAGCTCCTGGCAAGCGCCGCACGCCGGGTGGAGATCAACTGCATTCTCCGTGAACTGGGCCTTAGCGAGCCCGAGGTTCAGGAGGCCGAGCGTCTAGCGGGGAGGCGCCTCAGGGGCCTGACCGTAAGGTACCGAGAGAGCGAGGCTGAGTCCTCCGCATGATCCAGTACCTCGTAGACACATCCGCTGCTGCCCGGTACCTGCACAAGGCGTCGCTGTACCCGGCGTGGATCGGGCCGATCCGATCCGGCCTTGTCGGGATGTGCCAGGTCACCCGTCTGGAGATGGGCAAGGCCGTGCGCCGAGCCGGCGAGCGAGACCGGTATTTCAGGAACCTCGAAGAGATCTTTCCGCCGGTCGAGATGCACAAGGACGCCTACGACGAGGCGGAGCTGTTGCAGCTGAAACTAACTGACTCTGCTGCCCATGAGTCGGCCTCACCGGTGGACCTGCTGCTTGGGGCGAATGCCCGGCTCATGGGCATGTCGGTCCTGCATGTGGACAAGGACTTCATCACCCTGGACCGGCTCTGCGGGTTGCCGCAGAAGCGGATGGACACCACGACGCCCTGAGTATCGGCATCAAGACCCCCGGCCGACGGTGGCCGGGGGTTCGCCGCTGTGAAGGGGGACGTCGTCCTGGTGACTCGCTGAAGGTTCAGGAGTCGGCGTCCGGCAATGGTGATCTTGACGCGAGGTTCCAGCCACCTCGACGAGTGCGAACCAGCCCGATCTACACCCCGCTGGCCGCCTTCTTCTCGCGGAGCCGCTTGAGGGCTGCGAGGCGTCCGCCGCTGGCCGGGCGCAGCGCGGGCCCGGGTTCGGCGGCCGGGGCCAGCATGGGGGCCTGTGCCGGGACGGCGACGTGCCCGGTGTCCGGAGTGTCCGTGGCCAGTTCGGTCTCCGCCGGGGCGGCGGGGGCCTGGCGGCCGGAGCGGGGGACGAGGGCCAGTGCGGCTTCGGCCCGGAGCCTCTTCGCCTCGGGCAGGACGTTGGTGTAGGTGTCCATCGTGATCTTGATGGTGCTGTGGCCGAGCTGCTCGGAGATCTCCTTGGGGTCCGATCCACTGGCGTGGGCGATGCAGGCTGCGCCGTGACGAAGGCCGTGAAGGGTGATCGGAGGCAGGCCGGAGAGTTCCACGAGGCGCTTGAACCGCTGGGTCAGGAAGTCGGGGTGGTAGCCGGAGCCGTCTTCCTGGGTGAAGACCAGGCCGGTGTTCTGCCAGGCCACACCTGCCTTCTCGCGCTGCTCGACCTGAAGGACGGCGCGCTTCTCGAAGAGCCTGGCTGATTCGCTGTCGAGGTCGAGGATGCGTTCGGAGTCGGCCTTGGGTGTCGTTCCGAACAACTTGTAGGCGATGGAGACGATCTGACGGCTAATCGTGACGGACATGGCATCAAGGTCGACCTCCGTCCACGGTAGGGCACAGGCCTCACCACGGCGCGGGCCGCGCAGCGCCATGAAGTGCCACAGGTCGAACAGGTCGTCGTTGACGACGAAGTCGAGGAACTCGCCGGTGAGCTGGGGGGTCCAGACCATCACCTTGCCGGGTATCTCGCCGGTCTCGCGCCAGCGGCGCACACGGCCGGGCGTCCACAGCATCGGCTTGGGCGGGTTCGCCTTGGGCAGCTTGACCAGCTCGGCCCAGTTCTTCTTCACCTCCTCGGCGCGTACGGCGTCGCCGAGGGCAGAGGAGAGCGTGGCGCGGATGCGGTACTGGGTCTGGACGTCGGTGACGCGGCGCATCTTCTTGCGCTCGGCGGCAAGGAGTTCACGGGCCTCGTGCCAGGAGGCCCGCAGAATCTTCCGGTCCCCCTGGCTGGGGGCGGCTCGCCAGGCCTGCCGCTTGTTCTCGCAGTCCTGTGCGAGGAGGGCCACGTACTCGCGGTGGGCCTGGACGGTGACGTTGCGGTCCTGGATCGCCGCGAACATCTGCTCGATGTGCCTCTTGCGGATCTTCTTGCGGTCGATGCGCCCGATATAGGGGGCGATGTGCAGGCGGATGTGCTCGCGGTACTTGGCGACCGTGGACAGCGCGACGTCCGTCTTCTTGTCGGCCCAGCGGTCCAGGTAGGCGCCGAACGTTTCTTCCACGTCGATGTCCAGGCCGGCTTGGTAGTCGTCCCAGACCTCCTTGCATGCCTTGGCGGCGTCGTCCTGGGTGCGGAAGCCGCCCTTGCGGACGCGGATGGCTTCTTTGCCGGTGTCGTCCTCGATGAGGAGGAAGTAGTACCAGGAGCCGTGGTTGCGCTTCTGCTCCAGGTCGGGGCAGCCGGTGCCGAGGTCGCCGATCTTGTGGGTGCCGTCGTCGTTCAGGACGGGCTTGCCCTTGTCCTTGCCGCGGCGGTGGTACAGCGGGCCCTTGCACCCGCACCGCTTGTAGGTCCTCTCCTCGAACATGGGCCAGCCTTCCCCTTTCACGTCGATGGCGCTGGTCGAGTGGCCACGGAAGGCACAGCTCGAACATGTGTTCCATTTTGCCTCGATCTTGATCAGATGTACACGCAATACCCCTTCTGTTCTTGGGGCTTGGCGGATCGACCCCACCTTTCGCCGGCCTTCCCGGCGGCTACCGCCTGGCATGTGCGGGGCGTTATCCTTGGGCGTCTGGCACTATCCGCACCCGTCTTCACCTGAGTGGGTAGGCTGGGCATAGTTGGCGCGGGGGAGAAACGCGACGACTCGAAATGAAGATCGACAAGACCGGCGAGACGCAGTCGGAGTCCGGGCGCGGCATGACCCTGGAGCAGGTGAGAAACCTGCCGGTCACCATCAACGTGGTGACCGCGGCCAGGGCGCTGGGCGTGGGCCCCAACACGGCGTACACGGCGATTCGCGACGGACTCTTCCCGCTGGACATGATCAGCGTCGGGGGCTCGAAGCGGGTCCTCACCGCATCGCTGTGGAGGCACCTCCAGATCGAAGGCCTTGTTGCAGCTTGATGCGTGCAACGTGATGGAGACTCCTCCAAGAGTCTCCATCACGTAACAGGTGTCCGGATGGGAAGGGACGCAGTGGCGGCGAGGCTCTTCGGGTTCACCCCCGACAAGAGTGCCCTGGTGGCGGACGAGGCACAGGCCCTGAGGGAGGCCGTGGAACTCCGGATCAACGGGGGCACCACCCGTGCCGGTGCTGCCGCGCGCCTCAACGCGCTCGGCGTCGTCGGCACGCTCGGCTCCGCGTTCACCGGCCAGACCATTGCCCGGCTGTTCCGCACCCCGGCGATCGCCGGACTCAAGCCCGGCCCGAACGGCGAGCTCGTCGATGCCGGGCACCCGGGTGTCATCACCCCGGAGCAGTTCGCGCAGCTCCAGGCCATGGACACGGCCGAGGGCGAGCAGCGAGAGGCCAGCCGGAAGGCCAACCCCCAGCCCGACTACGACTACGCCTTCAGCAGCAACGACCTCGTCGTGTGTGGTCTGTGCGGCGCCAACCACCAGGGCTTGCGCACCAACGCCGGCCGCCCCGGCTACTGCTGCTCGGCTGGGCCTCGGGCCGACCGGCCCGGAGACTGCGGGCGGGTCCGGATCTCCGCGCAGGTCCTGGAAGACCACCTCGGCGAAGAGATCGTCGCTCGGCTGATGGAGCCCGGTACCCAGAAGGCCTTGGAGGCCGCGCGGGCCGAGGTGGAGAAGGAAGTCGCCGCCGCCAAGGCGGAGTTGGCTTCGGTCACCCACGGGCTCGACAGCCTCGCCGACATGGTGCTGCGCCACGAGATCACGGCCACCAGCGCCGCCAAGGCGCGTCAAAGCGGCGTCCAGCAGCAGAAGGCCTTGCGCCAGCGGATCCGAGTCCTGGAACGAGCAGCCGCTACTCCGGTGAGCGGGAGCATCAAGCAGCTCGTCGACTGGTGGAACTCGGCGCCTACGGAGGCCAAAGCCGGACTGGCGAAGCTCCTGCTCCACCGAGTCGACGTCCACCCCGGCGGCCAAGGAGTCCGCAAGCTCCGGCCGGGACGCGTCGTGCTGTGGTGGCGGGACAAGCCTGCCCCGCCACCCATCCGTCGCGCCTCCTAGCTGCCGCCGGGCGCTGGTCACCGGCGGGGGAGTGCGCGGGGAGTGGAGGCGACAACAATCCCGGAGAACAGGCTCAGGGTGAACAGCCCCGCGGCGGACGAGCTGATCACGTCCTGAAGGCCGGTGCTCCACGCGGTACCGGCCGCCTGCGTGAAGGCGACGAACACTCCCTCGGTGGCGCCCCACACCGCACACGCTGCGCCGCCGAGGGCGATCAAGGCCTGGCCGGCGCCGAAGACGCGGCGGCCCGCCCGGGAGTTGTAGAGGGCCAAGGGAGCGCAGTCCCGGGCGATGGAGGCCCCGACCAGCACCCAGTACGCATCGACGATCAGCAGATAGGCAGCCACGCCGCCGTTGTCCGCGTACGTGTTGATGAACTCCATGCCGCTGCTGTCGGCAAGCGAGAACACCACGGCAGCCGCCACCGCGGTCGCGCCCGCCACACCGAGCCGGAAGCTGAGCGCCGAGGCTCGGGCCTCGCGGGGATGTGTCCAGGCCACCAGCAGGACACGGATCGCGACCAGAGACAGCATCCCGCACAGGTGCGCGAGCAGCATGTGGAGGTTGCCGACGCCGGAGGCCGAGTCGACGCCGGTCGAGATGCCGGGCAGGGTGAGCAGGAGAGCGAGCAGGCCTGCGCCTGCGGAGGTGACTCGGCTCCAGCGGGCCAGTGAGTGCGTGCTGTGCAGCGTCATCCGGGTCATGACGGCGGCGGTGACGCATAGCGCGACCAGGGCGGCGCCCAGCAGCAGGGCTGCGATGTGCACGGTGGTACTCGTTTCGGGTTGCTGCCGCGGCAGGCGGCGGGTAGCAGAAGCAGGCAGGGCCTAGCAGTTCAGGAAGAGCTCGGTCTCCCGGAAGCTCGCCTCGGCGGCCTCGGCACGGGAAAGGCGCCCGCGGCGGCGGGTCTTGGCCGCAGTGTCCAGGCCGCGTGCTTCGCGCAGGGCGCGGGCGGCTTGGAGCAGCGCGTCGGCGCCGGTCTCTCCGAGCTCGGCGACTAGGCGTAGGGCCTCGCGGGCTGCCGGGTGCTCGTAGTAGACCTCCAGCGAGGCCAGGTCGTGTTCTCCCGGCATCAGGTACGGAGGCGGGCAGTCGAACGCGTCGGCCAGCCCCAAGAGGGTCTTCAAGGGGGGGTTGACTTTCGTTCCGGAAAGCGTGGCGTGAATCACGGTGTGATCCAGTGCCGGCTTTCCGCTTTCGTCGGCTGTCCGGGACGCAAGATCACGGGTGGTGGGAGGCTTCTCGCCGTCCTTGGTGAGTCTTGCGCGGAGGTGCTTGAGCTTGCCTGCGAGGCTCCATAGCCCGTCGGCCTTATCGGCTGGCGTGATCATTGGAGTCCCCCTGTTGTTCGCGCCGCAAAGGAAATCTTGTTGGCGATCGGCAACAGGTACGGTACATGCCGGTGGCGCCCGGAATCCAAAGGATCTTCCTTTGACAGTTTGTTGATCTCGGTGCAGGATGTGGCCGCCGGTCGCACCATTCGACCAGGTCAGCGGTTTGATGATCCGCAGCGAGCGACACCGTGGGCCGGGGCGCGCAGGCTTGCTGATGAGCCTGCGCGCGGGCATGAAAGGGCTTTCTGATGGCGATCAGCTGCGAAGGCGTGCTGCGCGTGCTCGCGGAGCGCCGCCGCGCCGGCCTGACCGTCGAGTTCGAATACGACAGCCCTCTCTCTGGGCGGGAAGCCGTCAGCGCCCTCGTGCTCCTCTCGGATTCCGGGCGGCCGGCGGCGAGCGGCCCTGATGATGCCGAAGGCGACACTTCCGGCTGACGTCCGCACTGTCTGGATGCTGGCATATTTCGGCCCCGGCAGGCGTGGCTGAAACTGCCTCAAATTCTTCCTCGCCGAGATTGCACCCCCATCTGAATGAGTATAGAATTTAAACATGAAGAGGGGGGAAGCCCCCGGAATCCTGATAGGAGTCACACCATGGCGAAGATGCTCAAGCTGACCCAGATCCACCCGAACCCGAAGCAGCCCCGCGAGTACTTCGACGAGGAGAAGATGGAAGAACTCCGCTCCTCCATCCGGAAGTTCGGAGTCATCCAGTCGATCGAGGTCCGCCGGCGCCCCGCGGGCGGCTACGAGATCGTCGCGGGCGAGCGCCGCTACCGCGCCAGCATGGACGTCGGGAAGACGACCATCAAGGCAGAGATCGTCGACACCGCTGTCGACATCAAGGCCTTCCGGCGCTCGATGGCGGAGAACATGGGCCGCGCCGACATGACCCCGCTGGAGGAGGCGGCCGGATTCCAGAAGATCCTCGACGAGGACCGGAACGAGGACGGCAGTGAACTCACCGAGGCGGACATCGCCGAGGACTACGGCAAGACCCCCCGCTACGTCAAGATGCGCCTGCAGCTGCTCAGCCTGGTCCCCTCCGTCCGACACCACCTGACCTACGGTCACATCGGAGTCGCCGCCGCGCACCGCATCTCCGAGCTGAAGCCGGAGAACCAGGAGGCCGTCATCAAGAAGTGGGCGAACGGCGGCGACGACGGCAAGCCCATGGACGAGAACGAACTGCTCCACTTCGCCCACCAGGTCCGCGAGCAGGAGCGCCAGCCCGGCATGTTCGACGTCGAGGAGCTGACCGAGGACGAGCGGGTCGAGCGAACCGCCGCCCGGCGAGCCACCCGCAACAAGCTGGACCAGATCGAGCGTGTCCGCGAACTCCTGGAGGAGCTCGCCAAGACCCCGATCGAGGAACTGGCCGTGGCCCTGGAAGGCCAGATCGCCGCCCGCCTGGACCAGCTGGAGCGCACCGCCAAGAGCCTCCAGGATGCCAAGTTCCAGCTCCGACAGGCCAAGGCCCACGCCGACGCCCGCCAGATCGTGGCCTCCAGCGCGGCTGTGGCCCCCACCCTCTCCGAGACGCCCGACGAGGACGGCAACACCGGGCTGGGCAACCCCGACGACCGGCTTGAGGCCGAGTTCGCCGAGATGCTCGCCGAGATCGTCGCCGAGGGCGCCGACATCGCCGAGGACGCCGACGCCCCGGTGCCCGTCGCCGCCTGACCCGGACGACCCAGGCGGCCCCGACAGGGGCCGCCGGTCACGGGCAGGAAGGCCCAACCCGCCGCCTCCGAACCCGCTGTCCGCCGGCACGGGCGGCCCGCGCCCGCTACAAATGACTCGCACCACCCCGCGCACGAAAGGTACGGATCATGCCCCGCCCTGACTGGCTTCAGATGCCCCCCGCCGCCTGGTACGGCACCGGCAGGCAGGATGCGCTGTTCGATCCCCCCGGTCACGACCCGGACAGCGACGCCTTTGGGACGACGCCCTTCGAGGGTTGCACGGCGCAGGAGCTGAAGGGGGAGGCGAGTCCGGCCGAGCGCCCTTCCATGTGCCCGTGACTTGTATGGGCACTCATTGATGATACGGTCGGCATGTTGTCGGAACCTGGGGGTCCAGCCCCACCCGGACCCACCCCCGACGCATGCGCCGTGACACTCCTCTCACGGTCCTGGCAGGCGGCACTCCCCCCGCGCCCCACCTGCCAGGAACGGGCAGCTCCCAAGAGCACGCCACGAGAGGACCGCCAGCCAGCACGTCACGACCAGGCCCGCCCGACACCCCCCGTCGGGCGGGCCTGCGCATGCCCAAGGAGCACCACCGTGCACGACACCTACACCGCCCACGGCGCCGCCGACCCCGAGGCCTACGCCCGGCTGATGCAGGAACGCTACGGGCCCCTGTCCGCCCTGAGAGCCGAACAGCACCTACCCGCCCCACCGGCCCCGCCGGCGCCCCGAACCCGCCGCCACAGCAGCCGCTGGCCCGACCCGAAAGCCGCCTGGCACCGCGAACAGCTCCTCCAAGCCCTTCACTCCCACCAGCAGAGGAAGAACAAGACGTGACCACCAATCCGAACACCCGGCCCGCCGAGCGCACCCCGCCCCGCCCCGGGGCCGTCTGGTGCAAGTCCTGCGACTCCTGGTGCGACCCCGTCTCCAGCCTCTGCCGGTGCAACAATCGATGACCATGCACCAGGTGACCGAAGGACAGGTCTACGAGGCCTGCCACCCCCTCGATGAACAGCGGCGCATCCGCGTCCTCGCTATCACCGGCAACCGGGCCGAGGTCGAAACCCTCGGCCCGGGACCGGCCCGCCGCCGGCACGTCCTCCTTAACTCGCTCCACCCGACCGCCACCACGGCCAACGGACAACCGCGCCGCACCGGATACCGGCTGGTCGAACCGCCGGCGGAACGGGAACCCGAAGTGACTGACAACCCTGCCACCCCACGCCGACGGGTCACCGCCAGCACCATCACCGACCCCGAACTCGACCGCCTGTGGCAACGCGCCGAAGACGCCGAAGCCCGACTCTAAGCTGCTACCGACCTCATCGCCTCCGGCCACACCACCTTCACCGAGCGGATGGACACCGTCCGCCGCCTCTGCGCGGGCGAGATCACCCCACAACAGGCCAAGGCCATCGACCACGGCGACGAAGAGCTCCCCTAGCGGGGTGCATCGTGGTGGGCGGGTCCATGCGTGGGCTCCTCCACCTTCCCTGGATCGCGCCATGCGGCACGCACCTCGCGGATTGCCGCGAGCGCGCCAAGCGCCTTCCGGCTGAGCGACGAGATCTGATCGAACACCGCGCCCAGCAGCGTCGCGATACCCATCACGAAGGCAAGGGTCATTGCGACCCAGCCGGCACTACCCATCAGTCCCCTACCTCACGGATCTCATAGGAGGCGGAGCTGACCCTGCGCGGGGCGGGCTCGATCCGACCTCCGCGCCTGCGGACGGCTCGAATCGAGACACGCCGGCGCGCGATCTCGTGCTGCGCATGAACGACGCGCAGGGCTGCGGCTGGACGGCCACCACGCTGCGTGCTCCCCGTAAGCCATGGGGGTCGGAACTGAAGCCCCGCCGCGCCGGCGGCGGGTGTGCCACAGTGCCAAATTGCACGCCCGAGCGATTCCCGCGCTCGGATGGTCCTATGGACCGCAAGTCCACGTCGATCCTGACGACTGGCGTGATGCTCCGTCAAGTTGATCTAGGCGGCTCTCAGTCAGCGGCCTCGCCGCTCGGGTCGCAGGTGCGACTGTCGACTCCTTCGCGCGGCCTGGCGGGCGGCGCCGGGTGAACCGGCAGAGGCGTTCGCACGTCCGAACGTCCCCGCGCGCCGTCCGCCCGCTACGACCGCTTGGGCTTCCCTGCCCTCCGGTTTGCCAGGCCTCGCCGCAGGTGCGTTGCGACCATGCAGGGCTGTACGCCACGCCCGTACTGCCCTGCCCGCCTGCCGGCCGAGGTCAGCCACCTTGCCGAGCAGCTGGATCGCGCAGTCCAAGATCGTTTCCGCGATGAGGGTCACGATGCCCACGATCGCGATCAATTTCATGTGGTCCATGCCGGTTCCCCTGGTGATCGTGAGGGAGTCGACCGGCATGCGCAGGGGCGAGTCCGGACGAACTTGCCGTCGTCGCATCCGAGTTGGCTCGAACCCGCCCGGCCGCGGTTCCTCGTTTGCGACCCGGGAACCTACTGAGTCCCGTCATCGTGGTGCTGCTGCTTCGGCCCTGACTGCGGGGGAGGGCTAGCTGAATTCGCTCGTTGATCCGGGACGAGCGGAAGTCATCCACACGAAGCACACCCCACACTGTTGGATGGGGAAGACGGCAGCTGCTGCGCCACCGCTCGGCGCCGAGTATGGGACCGCCGTCCGGCGTTCGTCAAAGCCTCAGGCACAGGGGTGCACCGGCTGCCGCATAAGGCCTGGAAGTTCAAGTTGTCGGGCGCCAAGAGCGTGATCACGCACGACAACTCGGACGGATTCTGCTGTTGTACAAGTCTTCCGCGCGCTAAGGTCGATTCATCGGCCGTGGGCGCCGGAACGCCAGAAATGCCGCGAGCCGCACCGGATCAGGGTGCGGCCCGCGACAGGTGGTCCACCCCTCGGTCAGGGGGTGGGCCGCCCTAGGGTCAAACTAGGGCGGCCTGTCCCACTGCTAGCAGGACAGCGGCCAGAACCTGGATGCTGGTGTCAAGCCAGAACCAGTTCCTTCGAAGCCACGGTACCTGCTGTCGCCGGGCTACCGGCCGCTGAACTTTCTGGTACCGCTTGAGTTGTCGAGCGCGCCGCTTTTGCAGATGATGCTTGCCGCGTTTTCGACTCATGTGATCACCTCCCTCCTGGCGAAAGCCAGTGAGTGGGGGTGGACCACGCTGCCGAGCACGCTACCGGACGTCGAGGTGTGCTTGCATCCGAATGAACGAGATCTGCGTGCCTCTCGCTCAAGGTAGTTGACTTTCCGACAGGACAGCTGCGTCGCCTGAGGCTTTCCCGCGATGGGCCCCGCCCGCACCAATGTGCTCAAGCCCGGGGTATCCAGGCGCCGGGCATACTCGGCGCCGTGGCGACCTTGAGTTCGCGAGCGTCCACGACGCTGTCAATCCGGTGCCGGTGGCGATGTCTCGGGCCGCCTCCCGGGCCTGGTCGAAGCAACTCCCGGAGGAGGTGTCGTCTAGGCTGTTGCGGCATAGGGCGCGGGGAATCGGCCTACGAAGGACCAGCTCGTGCCTGAACCGATCGACCGGATCGTTGACTCCCTGCTGCCTCTCGCCGTTCCGATCGGCGACCTCACCCGCTACCACCGCAACCCGCGGCGCGGCGACGTCGCCGCGGTCGCCGAATCCCTGTTGTGGCACGGCCAGTTCAAGCCCATCGTCGCCAACCGGGGAACCCTGACCGGCCGCCGCAACGAGATCCTGGCCGGCAACCACACCTGGGACGCCGCCCAGGTGCGCGGCTGGGACCAGATCGCCGTGTCCTGGGTCGACGTCGACGACGACGACGCGGCGAAGATCGTCATCGTCGACAACCGCACCAGCGACCTGGCCGGGTACGACACCGAGCTGCTCGCCGACATCCTGTCCGGCCTCCCCGACCTGGACGGCACCGGCTACGACCAGGACGCCGTGGACGACCTCCTCGACGGCATCGAGCTGCCGTCCCAGCTCGCCGCCGAGACCACCGAACGCGAAGGCGACAAGACCGCCGACGAGCACCTCCAGTGGGGCTTCGTGCAGTGGGGCACCACCCGCGTTCAGATCACCAAGGACGAGGTCGAGCGGCTGAACAACGTCCACGAGGCGTTCTACGACGCCCGCGGTACGGACACCGGCTTCGCGCACTACCTCCTCGACCAGCACGAGGCGCAGCAGGAGGCCGTCGGTGCCTGAGTTCGTAGAGGCGTACGCGATCGACGGGCTCAAGCCGGCCCCGTACAACCCGCGCCGCCTGAGCGAGGAAGCCTTCGACAGGCTCCAGCGGTCCCTGGCCCTGTTCGGCTGCGTGAAGCCGGTGATCGTCAACGGCAACGGCATCCTCGTGGCCGGTCATCAGCGCACCAAGTCCCTGAAGGCCATCGGCCAGACCCACGCCCCGGCGATCCTCCTCGACGGCCACGTCTCCACCCAGGACGAAGTCCAGTTCAACCTGCTCCACAACTCGATCGAGACCGACGGCTCCAAGGTGAAGGTGCCGGCATCCGGGCCGGACGCGCACGGCTGGGAGTGGATCCGGCCAGAGGACGTCACCGCGGTGTCCCGCTCCAACCCGGCGATCCAGGCCGAGATCCGCCGCCTGGTCACCCGCTACGGCACCTGGGGCTCGGTCGTCGCCGACTCGGCCGGCAGGGTCATCCTCAACAACGACTACGCGGTGGTCGTCTCCGACCTGAAGCTGCCGCTGCTGTGCTACCGGCTGTCCGTGCAGGAAGCCGACGAACTCGCCGTGTGGCTCGACGGCGACTACGGGGTCTACGACTACACCCAGCTCGGCATCCGCGCCTACAACCAGCACTGGTGCCAAATGCACCGCCTGGGCGGCGACGAAGGCGAATCCAACAAGTCCACGACGTACGAGCAGCACGTCCTGCCCGCGCTGCGCCCCGGCCAGCGCGTCATGGACTTCGGCGCCGGCGAGCTGGCGTACATCCAGCGGATCAAGGCGCAGGGCTGGGACGCCCACTGGTACGAGCCGCACGTCAAGGCCGCCGGCAAGCAGAACGCCCTGGACGTGGCCGCCACCGTCAGCCACATCCGCGACCTCCAGCGGGACGTCCCCGCGAACGGCCTGTACGACGTCGTCGTCCTCGACTCGGTGCTGAACTCGGTCACGTCGCTGGACTTCGAGAACGCCGTGGTCGCCACGTGCAACTCGTTGCTCTCCAAGGACGGCACCTTCTACACCGGGACCAGGTCCCTCGGCTCGGTGGAGCGCCGCGTGTCCGGCAAGAAGGCCCGCAACAACGGCCGGTACAGGCGCAGCATCGAGTTCCTGGACGAGAACGGCTTCACCGCGACGTTCCGCGCCGGCGTGTGGACCATGCAGCGATTCCACGACCCGGACTCCCTCCGAGCCCTGATGGCCCGGTACTTCGACGAGGTCGAGATCCGCGGCAACCCCAACGGCGGGAACATCTACGCGGTGTGCCGGAAGCCGAAGGCGCTGCCGGAGGGCGAGCGACGGGCGGCGCTGGAGCTGGAGTTCAACATGGAGTACCCGGGGGAGTACCGGCACAACCGGCACCGGCCGCTGGTGGAGGCCCTGATGCGGGCCTGCAAGGAGCGTGACGACGGTTAGGCAACCATCCTCTGTGAGTATAAAATATAAACATCAAGGTTTCCTCAACTCACAGAACGGACAACCCAGTTGCCATCCATCACCCTCCAAGTAGGGGAGCGCAAGTACCGGTACCTGTGGCTCAAATACATCACCGGCATTGACCTCAGTCGCCACTGCGCGGTCGCCCTCCACGGCCGCTACAGCCGGCACATCAACGAGACCACCCGCGAGGCCACCGTCGAACTCGACGAATTCCCCCACGCCCTCGCCTGGTACCTGTGCGGCGTCACCTCCAACCCCTACAAGTGGGAGGACAACCCCCACCTCGCCCTCGAACTCGCACCCGGCCACACCCAGGACCTCACGGTGCACGACCTCACCGTGCATCTCGACGGCGTCCGACCCATCCCCTTCACCGACGCCGACATCCCCGCCAGCGACCCCCACGCCGGCGATCACGCCTTCCGAACCTGCCGGAACTGGCAGTTCGCCCACTACCTCCGAGCCCGCGGCGTCCCCGACGTCCACGGCGACCGACCCCGCGTCACCACCCTGCGGCCCGGCAACGGCCAAGGCGAACTCATCCCGAGGCCGCCCCGTACCGTGAGCACCACGAGCAAGGGCCCCGGAACCCCGGGCGAAGGGGCGGTCCAGCGGCAGGCCGGGGGCGCCCCGCACCAGCTGCGACTCGGCACGATCGACCAGGCGCCGGACGCCCACAAGTCCGTCGACGTGATCACGGAACCCCCCGGCCGGCGGCCGGATCGCTGACCCAGACCACCTCCCACCGGCCTCGCCCCCGGGGACTGCCCGACCAGCGGCCCCGGGGGCGCTGTCAGTACCCAGCCGTATCGTGACCCCGACGACGCCCCCGAAGGAAACACCGATGCCCAAATTCACCGAAGCCGATACCGACCCCCGACGCCGATCCCTCCAGCGGGCGACCATCACCCCGGACGAAGTCGCTGCGATGCTCGCCGAGGCCGGCCCCGACCGTGACCTCGTCGTCAAGCTCAGCTTCCACGCCGGGCTCCGCCCCGGCGAGATGGACGAGCTGACCGAGGCCGACGTCACCATCAGAGACGGCCGCCACTACCTCACCGTGCGCGGCAGGGTGCCGAGGACCATCGCCCTTCCACGCATCGTCGGCGACGCCGTCGAAGCCGTCCGACCTGGCCTCCAGCCAGGGGATCTGCTGGTCCTTCCCCACCTCGACGCCGAAGGCGCCGTCGCCCGCGCGATGCATGACGTCCTGGTCACGGCTGGTGTGACCGATGCCACGGTCCACACCCCGCGAGGACACCTGCTCGACCTCCTGCGAACCCAGCACGACCTGCCGCTGGCCCACCGCCTGGCCTACGTCGGGTTCCAGGGCTCCGACCCAGGCGCCCTCCCGGACGGGTGGAGCGAGCCGATCGCCGACCGCATCGACGAACTCGCTGCCAACGCGGCGGCCGGGTAGCCGTCGTGGGCTCGTCGGCCGAGGCCGGCGGGCCCCACCGGAAGGTCCGCCACCGTGCGCAGGCCAGGCCCGCGGCCCTGCGAGAAGCTAGCGCGCCTTCCGAGCTCCGACGCAAGCCTCTACGGCGCCGACCGGCAGGCAGTCACCAGGTCGCGGGCAGGTGGATCGGGCTGCGGGTGACCGTGCCGCGCCGCCAGCGGATGTCGTCGA
>NZ_JBEZUT010000076.1:0-29779 GCF_040636595.1 Kitasatospora sp. NPDC036755 | reverse complement strand
TTTCAAGGGGTGTGCTCTCCGTTGCGGGGGGGGGGGCCTGACCAACCCCACCCCGCCCCGGCTTCGTGTCCGTCGGCTCCGTCCGTCGGCCGGACGGCTCAGAAGCCCCCGGTCTGCTCGTCCCGGCGGCGCTGCCAGCGCTGCTCCACCCGGTCCATCATCCCGGCCTTGCGGCGCGGGGCGGCGGCCGGGCGGGCCCCGGCGGCCTGGCCCGCGGGACCGCGGCGCCAGCCAGTCACGGCGAACACCGCACACCCGAGCATCACCAGGAAGCCCACGACGCTGACCCAGATCTGGTCGGGCACGACCATGCCGCCCATCAGCAGGCCGATGCCCACCACGAAGCCGGCCACGGCCAGGTAGACCCGCCGGCGGGTGAAGGTGCGCAGACCGGTTCCCTCAAGCGCAGACGCGAATTTGGGATCTTCGGCATACAGCGCTCGCTCCATCTGGTCGAGCAGTCGCTGCTCGTGCTCCGAGAGCGGCACGGAGTCCTCCTACTCGTCGGTCGCGGATGCGACCGGTCCGCCCACCCCGGTCGGGGAGGCAAGTCCAATCAGCCTTGGGGCACACGGTCGGACGCCCGTGCGGGGGACCCGGCCCGTGTCGTCCATATGCCCCACGCGTCCGGCTGTCATGCTTTCCGGCTTTACCCAGATCATACGGTCCGTGGGCCCGTTACGGGGTGGTCTGCGCCGCGTGGGACGGGCCACTTCGAGCGGGGACGGCCGCACCGGTGTCAACGCGCCACGCCCCGGACAAGTGCCCGATCGGATGGAATCGTCCCGGACCTGGGCTGGTTCGCCGCGGAGCGGCCCGCCGCGGCCCCGCCGGACGGGGCCGCGGACGGCTCACGGACGGGCGACCGGCGGGCGTCCGGAGCACGAACCGCCGCCGTACGGGGTGCGAAGAATCCGTGCGCCGGTGTGAGAGTTCGTGAAGGGGCGCGTGGGCCTGCGCGGGCGCCTCAGGCCAGGGTCGCCAGCAGGTGCAGCTGGGTCGCCACGGCGTGGAAGGCGGGCTGCGCGGCGGCGGCCTCCTCCAGCTTCAGCAGCGCGTCCAGCGCGCCCGGCTCGGTGTCCACCAGCACGCCGGGGACGAGGTCCGCGAAGACCCGTACGCCGTGCACCGACTCCACCCGCAGGCCTGCGGCCTCGGCCAGCCGGCCCAGTTCCTCGCCGGTGAAGCGGCGCGGCATCGGGTCCTGCTCGCCCCAGCGGCCGTCGGCGGCGGAGAGCACCGTGCGGGCCTCGTTGAAGTGGCCGGCCAGCGCGCGGGCCAGCACGGCGCCGTTGCGGTTGGCCGCCAGCAGGCTGACCACGCCGCCCTTGCGCAGGGCGCCCGCCAGGCTGCCGAGCGCCTCGGCCGGGTCGTCCACGACCTCCAGCACGCCGTGGCAGAGCACCGCGTCCACGCTGCCGGGGGCGACCAGCTCGGGCAGGGTCTGGGTGTCCCCCTGGACGGCCCGCACCAGGTCCGTCACACCGGCCTCGGCGGCGCGGCGCTCCAGGGCGAACAGGGCGTCCGGGCTCGGGTCGACCACGGTGACGCGGTGGCCGAGCTTGGCGACCGGCACGGCGAAGTTCCCGGTGCCGCCGCCGGTGTCGACCACGTCGAGCACCGGCTGGTCCAGCTCGGCCGCCCGCTTCTCCAGGGCCGCCCGGACCACCTCCCACACCACGGCGGTACGCAGGGCACTGCGGGGACGCGTCGGGTACAAGGTGGGGCTCCTTGGCACGTGCAGTTCGATCAGGATGCCTCCACCTTAGACCGGCCCGGCGGTGGCGCCGCCCGCGCCCGGCGGCTCGCCGCCGTCCAGCGGCAGCCGGGCCGGGGGCGGCGCGCCGTGCAGGCCGAGCAGCCGCTCCACCAGGCGGAGGAAGAGGGCGGAGTTGCGGATCAGGTCGTCCGCCTCGCGGGCCGAGGCGGCACCCCTGATCCCCGCCTCGGCGGCGGCCCGGCGGCGGGCGCCGGCCCCGTAGTAGACCGCCCACTCGGCGAGCTCCGGGGCCACCTCGGGCAGCACCTCCCAGGCACTGCGGATGGCCTTGCGGCGGCGCGGGCTCTTCTCCGGGCGGCCGCGCACCGCCAGGACGGCCGCCACCGTGCGCAGCGCGGCCAGGTGGGCGGTGGCGTAGCGCTCCAGCGGGTCCTCCAGGGCGCGGGACCGGGCGAGGGTGCGGTGGGCGTCGGCGAGCAGGTCGAGGGCGGCCGGCGGCGCGGCGACCCGGCGCAGCACCGGGTGGACGTCCGCCCCGGCGGCGCGGCCGGCGGACGGGCCCGGCACGTGCGGCAGGGCGGCGGAGTGGAGGCGGGCGGTGACGGGCTCAGGACGGCTGACGGTCATGGTCTCCCCCGTTCCGAGGCAGCGCTCGGACCGGGCGGTCCGTGCCCTTCCATCGTGAACGGCACCACTGACAGTCCGGCAGGGCCGGAAGGCGCCGGGCCGGGCCGGGAAAGGCGTAGCGGCGGCGGGCGCGGTCCTCTTCCGGTTCCGCGCCGCCGCCGTGCCGTCGCTCCGCCGGGCCCCCCGGTCGGCGGTGGCGAGCTCCCCCGGTGGCCGGTCTCCCCCCGGCCCGCTCCGCCGCCCCGTGTCGGCGGTGCGGGAACCGTGACCAGCCCCGTGACGGTCCGTCCGCCGCCTCTCCCGGCGTTCGCGGCCGGGAGACGGAACGGATCCGCCGCCCGGGTGGCCGGCGCCCGACGCGCCGCCCTCCCGGGTGCCACCACTCTCCCGTCCCCGCAGGTCGGAGGCCATCCGCTGACGTACTCAACCGCGGATCTGAGTATCCGTACTCAGACCGCCGCGCCGCCGGACGCCGGAACCACGCGGTGTGTCCACGGCGTCCCGGGTGCCGGTACGGTACGGCCGGGGCCGGGCACGGCACAGCGGGCCCGCCGGTCGAGGAGGGGGAAGCCATGACGAGGAGGGGGAAGCGATGACCGTCCTGCCGCTGATCTTCACCAGCGGACTGGCCAGCGGCATCAACGCCTACGCGGTGGTGCTGCTGCTCGGGCTGCTGGGCAGGTTCGCCGACACGGACTCGGTACCGCAGGCGCTGGAGCGCACGGACGTGCTGATCGTGGCCGGCCTGCTGTTCACGCTGGAGGCGGTGGCCGACAAGATCCCGTACGTGGACAGCGTCTGGGACGTCGTGCACACGGTGATCCGGCCGATCGCCGGCGCCACCGTCGGCGTGCTGATCGCGAGCAACGACCCCGGCTCGCTCAGCGAGGTCGCGGCCGGCGCGATGGGCGGCACCTCGGCCCTGGTCAGCCACCTGGTGAAGGCCTCGCTGCGGATGGCCGTCAACACCTCCCCCGAGCCGGCCAGCAACATCGTGGTCAGCATGACGGAGGACCTCTCGGTGGCCGGCCTGGTCACCCTGGCGATCTTCCACCCCTGGCTGGCCGCCACCGCCGCCGCCGTGGTCCTGGCCATCGGCCTGCTGCTGGTCTGGCTGGCGATCAGCAAGATCCGCGCCTTCCGGGCCCGCCGCCGCGAACGCCGGGCCGCCCGGGCGGCGGGGGGCGCGCAGGCGGCGACCCGGGGACGTCTCGCCGATCGGCTCGGCACCCGGGAATGATCGGCCGGGCGGCCCCCTAGGATCGGGGCCATGGCACAGATCGTCATCATCGGCGCAGGAATGAGCGGGCTCGCGGCGGCCTCCCGGCTGGCGACCCTCGGCCACCGGGTGACGGTCTGCGAGGCGAGCGGCACGTACGGGGGCATGGTCGGGCGGTACGAGCGCGAGGGCTTCGCCTTCGACACCGGTCCCGGCCTGCTCGCCCTCCCGGCGGTCTACCGCGATCTCGCGCTGAAGACCGGCAAGGAGCCGCTGGAGCAGCTGGTCGAGCTGGCCCCGGTCGACCCGGAGAGCCGGCACCTGTTCCCCGACGGAACCGCCGTCACCCTGCCGAACGCCTCCCGCGGCGGCGTCAGCCAGGCCCTGGACGCCGCCTTCGGCGCCGGGGCCGGCGCCCGTTGGAGCGCGGTGATGAACCACGGCCGGACGGTCTGGGAGGCCACCCGCCGTCCGCTGCTGGAGGAGCCGCTGCCGGCCGAGGGCGGCGTCCCGTCCGCGGCCGACCGGGCCCTGCTGGGCACCGACCCGTACCCCGTCCCGCCGCGCACCGGGCTGGCCCGGCTGCGCCGCGCGCAGCCGTGGTCCCTGCGGCGTGTGGCCGCGCAGGAGCTCGACGGCCACCCCGGCCTGACCGCCCTGCTGTTCGAGCCGGCCGTCCGGTACGGCTTCGATCCCGCCGAGGCGCCCGCCGGGGCCACCGTGCTGCCGTACATGGAGCAGTCCTTCGGCGTCTGGTACGTCCGGGGCGGCCTGCGGGCCCTCGCGGACGCGGTGTTCCGCCGCTGCGAGCTGCGCAAGGTCGAGTTCCGCTTCGACACCCCGGTCACCCGGGTGGTCGTCGAGGGCGGCCGGGCGACCGGGGTCGAGACGGCGGACGGCCGGATCGACGCGGACCTGGTGGTCTCCGCGATGGACACCGCCGCGCTCTACCGCCGGGGCCTCGCCGAGTGGCCGGGGATGCCGGTCGAGGACTGGGAGCCGCAGGGGGTGCCCGGCCGCTTCAGCGTGCTGCTCGCCCTGCGCGGCGCCCGTCCGGAGGGCACCGCGCACCGCACGGTGGTGCACGCGGCCGACCCGGCCGCCGAGGCGAACGCCCTCACCCTCTCGGCCCCGCCCTGCGAGCGCCCCACCGTCCAGGTGCTGCGCCCGGACGACCCGGCGCTGCGCCCCGACGACGACCACGAGAGCGTGGTGCTGACCGCGACCGTCCCGGCCCAGGGGGCGGTCGACTGGACCGCCCCGAGCGTCGCCGACCGCTACGCCGACCGGCTGCTCGCCCACGTGGACGCGGCCGGCCTGGGCCTGCGCGAGCGGGTGCTGTGGCGGGTGGTGCGCACTCCGGAGGACACCCGCCGGGAGACCGGCGCGCTCGGCGGCGCGGTCGCCCACCCGGTGCTGGCCGGTTCCGCGGGCGCGTGGCTGAAGGCCGCCAACGAGTCCCCCGTCCCCGGCCTCTACCTGGTCGGTGGCAACGCCCACCCCGGCGGCGGCCTCGCCCGCGTCGGCATGTCGGCCTGCATCACCGCGGGCCTGATCGGCCCGGCCTAGCTAGGGCGCGTGCCCGGCCTAGGGCGTCAGCCCTGGTGCCAGGTGTTCTGCTGCTGGTAGCCGTGGTTCGGGTCGTACACCGGCTGCTGGGGGATGCCCTGGATGTGCTGGTCGGGCTGGGGCTGCCACTGCTGCTGGGGCTGCTGCTGGGACTGGCCGTGCTGGTCCCAGGCCTGCTGGTGCTGCGGCTGCTGGTAGCCCGCGTACGGGTCCTGCTGCTGGCCCTGCTGCTGGTAGCCGCCGTACGGGTCCTGCTGCTGGGGGTAGCCGCCGTAGGCCTGCTGCTGGTCGTAGGCGAAGGCGGGCTGCTGCTGGGTCTGCCACTGCTGCTGGTCGTAGCCGGCCTGGTAGGCGGCGGCGTACGGGTCCTGGGGCTGCTGCTGGACCTGCGGCTGCTGCTGCTCGTAGTACGCGGGGGCGTAGACGCCGTCCTGGGCGAGCTCCTGCATCTCGAAGGCGGCGGTCTGCTCGACCTCCGGCACCTCGTCGGGCACCGCCGCGGACACCGGGTCCGCGGCGGGAACGGGGACGGGGGCCGGGGACTCCTCGACGGCGCTGACCTCGCCGACCCGCTTCCTGGTGGCCGCGGCGGCCGCCACCGCGGCGGCGCCGCCGGTGAGGGCGCCGAGCAGCGGCACCTTGGCGAGCGGGCCGGGCAGGCTGCCGTCGGCCTTCCGCAGGGACCAGCCGGCCTGGTAGCCGCGCTTGACCGAGAGGGTGACGAACGTCTGGCCGACCGCGAACAGCGCCGCGCCGGCCCCGATCACCACGACCGAGCCGAGGGCCATCCCGGCGGCCACCCCCAGGAAGCCCGCCAGGGCCAGGATCCGCCAGTGCAGCGGCGCCCGGTTCTGCAGCAGCACCTCGGCGACCAGCCAGAGCGCCACCACCGCCAACGCGGCGTACAGCAGCAGGTATCCGATGCCCATCCGCCCGCTACCTCCAGTCGTGCCCGCGCGTGTGCGCCGCGCGTGTGCGGCGACTGTACCGGTTCAACGGCCGGGGTACCGCATCGCGTTCCCGAGGCCCCGCGCACCGCTCCGGGCACCGGCCGCACACGACCGAGCCGCCACCGTCGGTACGGTGACGGGCCCGTGAACGCCCGGCGTCGGAGGCGGCCCGGGCCCGGTGCGGTCAGCGCCGGTGCAGCCCCAGGTTCTGGTAGATCTCCAGCGTGGCCGTCGAGTGGTTCAGCGTGATGAAGTGCAGGCCGGGCGCGCCCTCGGCGAGGAGGCGCTCGGCCATCGCCGTGGCGTGCTCCATGCCGATGGCCCGCAGCGCCGCCGGGTCGTCGATGGCCGCCCGCAGGCGCGCCTCCAGCTCGGCGGGGAAGGCCGAGCCGCTGAGCTGCGGGAAGCGCTCCAGCTGCTTGGCGTTGGTGACGGGCATGATCTCCGGGATGATCGGCGTCTCGCAGCCGGCGGCCGTCACCCGGTCGCGCAGCCGCAGGTAGTCGTCCACCTCGAAGAACATCTGGGTGATCGCGTAGTCGGCCCCGGAGCGGATCTTCGCCACGAAGTGCCGGATGTCCTCGTCCCAGTCGGTCGAGCGCGGGTGCATGTTCGGCGAGGCCGCGACGCCGACGCAGAAGTCGCCGATCCCCTTGATCAGCTCCACCAGCTCGTACGCGTAGGTGACGCCCTCGGGGTGGCTGACCCACTCGCCCATCGGGTCGCCGGGCGGGTCGCCGCGGACGGCGAGGACGTTGCGCACGCCCTGGTCGGCGTACTGGCCGATGATGTTGCGCAGCTCCGCGATCGAGTGGTCCACCGCGGTGAGGTGGGCGACCGGGGTCAGGGTGGTCTCGGTGGCGATCCGGCCGACCATGTTGACGGTGCGCTCGCGCGAGGAGCCGCCGGCGCCGTACGTCATGCAGACGAAGTTGGGGTCCAGCGGTTCGAGCCGGCGGATGGCGTCCCAGAGCTTCTGCTCCCCCGCCTCGGTGCGCGGGGGCATGAATTCGAAGGAGAAGGAGCGCTTGCCGGCCGCCAGGAGTTCGCGCACCGTCAGTGCGCGATCCGTTCTCGTGGAAGCGATTCCGAGTGCCATGCTGGCAGGCTATCCGGCGTTCGAAGGGGCCCGACAACCGGATTCCACCTATTGAGACAACTGGTGGATGGTGTTCCGGTCCGCTCCGGACCACCTCCGCAGCACCTCCCCCGGCACCCCCGACAGGCCCGCTCGCACACCCGTTCCCAGTCGCACCGCTACGCTTGCTGCACCCCAGACAAGCAGCGGAGCCCCATCGTGACCTCGTCCAGCACCCGGCCGGCCAACCCCGGTTCGGCCACCAGTGCGGCCATCAGTGCGGCCAACCCCATGGACGTGGAGGACGTCCGCACCCGTGTCAACGCGGCGCTCGCCGCGTTCATGGACGGCCAGTCCGTGCTGCTCGGCACGATCTCGCCCCGGCTGGCGCCCGCCGCCGACGCGCTGCGCGACTTCCTGCTGGACGGCGGCAAGCGGCTGCGCCCGGGCTTCTGCTACTGGGGCTGGCGCGGCGCCGGCGGCCCGGCCGGGGGCCCGACCGGCGAGGCGATCGCCAACGCGGCCGCCGCCCTGGAGCTGCTCCAGGCGAGCGCCCTGGTGCACGACGACCTGATGGACCGCAGCGACACCCGCCGCGGCCTGCCCTCGGTCCACCGCCGCTTCGAGGCGCTGCACCGCGACAGCGGCTGGCGCGGCGACCGCGAGCAGTACGGCACCTCGGCCGCGGTGCTGCTCGGCGACCTGCTGCTGATCTGGTGCGACGAGCTGTTCCTGCGCTCCGGCCTGGAGCCGGCCGCCGTCCTGGCCGCCAAGCCGGTGTTCGACCTGATGCGCACCGAGGTCATGCTCGGCCAGTACCTGGACGTGCTGGAGCCGGTGGCCGGCGACTCGACGGACGAGGGCGCGCTGGACCGCGCGCAGACCGTGCTGCACTACAAGTCCGCGAAGTACACCATCGAGCGGCCGCTCCAGGTGGGCGCGCTGCTGGCCGGCGCCGGACCGGAGCTGGTCGAGGCGTACGGGGCGTTCGGGCTGCCGCTGGGCGAGGCCTTCCAGCTGCGCGACGACCTGCTCGGCGTCTTCGGGGACCCGGCCGTCACCGGCAAGCCGGCCGGGGACGACCTGCGCGAGGGCAAGCGCACCCTGCTGGTCGCGCACGCGATGCGGGGCCTGCCGGCCGCCGACGCCCGGCACCTGGACGAGCGGCTGGGCGCGCCGGACCTGGCGGCCCCGGAGGTCGCCGAGCTGCGCGCGCTGGTCGCCCGCAGCGGTGCGCCCGAGCTGGTGGAGCGCCGGATCGAGGAGCTGATGCGGCAGTCGCTGGCCGCGCTGGAGGCGGCGCCGCTGGCCGACGAGCGGGCCCGCACGGTGCTGCTGGCCCTGGCCGAGGCCGCCACCGTCCGCAAGTACTGACGGACGGCGGCGGCCCACGGCCCTGGGCGGCGGGTCAGGCCGCGCGCACCCGGCGGGACAGCTCGGCGGCGGCCGCCCGCGGGTCCTCCGCCGCGGTGATGGCCCGCACCACGACGATCCGGCGGGCACCGGCGGCCAGCACCTCGTCCAGGTTGCCGAGGTCGATCCCGCCGATCGCGAACCACGGCCGGTCGGTGTCCCGCTCCGCCGCGTACGAGACCAGGCCGAGGCCCGGGGCCGGGCGGCCCGGCTTGGTCGGGGTCGGCCAGACCGGGCCGGTGCAGAAGTAGTCCACCCCGGGCTCGGCGATCGCCGCGTCCACCTCGGACTCGGCGTGGCAGGAGCGGCCGATCAGCACGTCCTCACCGAGGATCGCCCGGGCGGCCGGCACCGGCAGGTCGTCCTGGCCGAGGTGCAGCACGTCCGGCCGGGCGGCGTGGGCGACGTCGGCGCGGTCGTTGACGGCCAGCAGCCTGCCGTGCCGGCGGCAGGCGTCGGCGAGGACCTCCAGGGCCGCCAGCTCCTGCTTGGCCTCCAGGCCCTTGTCGCGCAGCTGGACGATGTCCACCCCGCCCGCCAGCGCCGCGTCCAGGAACTCGGCGAGGTCGCCCCGCTCCCGGCGGGCGTCGGTGCACAGGTAGAGGCGCGCGTCCGCCAGGCGGGCGCGCGGCGTGTCCACCGCCATCAGATCAGCATCGCCTGGGCACGGCGCTTGACCTCGGTGCCGCGGTTCTCCCGCAGCGCCTGGATCGGGCTGCCGGGCAGCGACGGGTCCTCGGTGAAGAGCCACTCCAGGATCTCGGTGTCGTTGTACCCGCAGTCGCGCAGCACGGTCAGGGTGCCGGACAGGTGCTTGACCAGCCCCGGGCCGTCGATGAACGCGGCGGGGACCTGCAGCGACTTGTTCGGGCCCCGACGGACGGCGATCAGGCCGCCGTTCTTCACCAGGTCGCGCACCTCGGTGACGCGCACCCCCCACTGCTCCGAGATGTCGGGGAGGTACATCCACTCGGGGACCAGGGCTTCAATCTTGCTTTCGATCTCACTCACGCCACCAGACTGCCACCTCCGCGGCCCACCGCGCACCAGCCGCTACCCCGCGACCGCCGACTTCAGCGGCACCGAGGGGTCGGCCGCGCGGGCCGGGTCCAGGGCGGTACCGCGCTCGATCAGCTTCCGTCCCTGGGTGAGGTCGCGCGGCCGGTCCACCGCCAGCAGCGCGCTCGGCACGCCGTCGCGCAGCCACAGCACCGACCAGTCGGCGTCCCCCGGGCCGCCGCGCCGGAGCAGCTCGTCGCCCTCGGCGTGCCGGCCGGCGTACTGGACCATCCGCCCGAACTGCTCGGACCAGAAGTACGGCACCGGGTCGTAGGCCGGCGCGTCCGCGCCCAGGACGGCGGCGGCCACCGCCTCGCCGGACTGCAGGGCGTGGTCCCAGTGCTGGACGGCCAGCCGGACGCCGGCCCGGGCCGACGGGTAGCTGACGCAGTCGCCGGCCGCGAAGACGCCGGGCACCGAGGTGCGCAGCCGCCCGTCCACGACGACCGCGCCGGTCGCGTCCAGCTCGACCCCGGAACCGGCCAGCCAGCCCGTCGCGGGGCGGGCCCCGATGCCGACCACCACCTCGTCGGCGGGCAGGTGCGAGCCGTCCGCCAGCAGCACCGCGCCGGGTTCGACGGCGGCCACCCCGACCCCGCAGCGCAGCTCGACCCCGGCCCGCTCGTACCAGGCGGCCATCGCCGAGCCGATCTCCACCGGCAGCGCGCCGGGCAGCGGCGCCGGGCCCGCCTCGACCACGGTCACCTCGCAGCCGGCCGCGCGGGCCGCGGTGGACACCTCGGCGCCGATCCAGCCCGCGCCGACCAGCACCAGCCGCAGCCCGGGGCGCAGCAGCGCGCGCAGCGCCAGGGCGTCGTCCAGGGTGTGCAGCAGGTGCGCCCGCTCGGCGCCGGGCAGGGCGCGCGGCACCGCGCCGGTGGCGATCACCAGCGAGTCGTACGGGAGGTCGCCGGCGTCGGTGTGCAGCACGCCGGGGGTGAGGCCGGTGGCGCGGCGGCCGGTGAGCAGCTCGATGCCGAGCTGCCCGTAGTCGATGTCCAGGGCGGTGGAGTCGGCCTTGCCGAGCAGCACGTCCTTGGAGAGCGGCGGCCGGTCGTACGGCGCGCGGGGCTCCTCGCCGACCAGCGTGATCCGCCCCCGCAGGCCGCCCTGCCGCAGCTTGAGGGCGCACTGCGCCCCGGCCAGCCCAGCTCCGACGACGACGACCCGATCCGTTCCGCTCTGCTCTGCCACGCCCGTCACTGTACTCAGCGGGCGCCCGGCGGCCGCGGGCCGCCCGCCCCGGCCGGCCGCACGTCCGCCCCGCGTACGGGCCTTCGGCCGGGCCGATCCCCGGCGTTAAGGTGGGAGCACCACACGGGAGCCCGGCGGACCGGGCTGAGAGGCGGGCTGACACGGCCCGCGACCGTCCGAACCTGATCCGGGTCATACCGGCGAAGGGAGAAGAGCAGCTTTGTCACGCTTGCTACCGGGCGCCCGCACGGACGTCCTGGTGATCGGCGGGGGCGTCATCGGCCTCGCCGTCGCCTGGCGCGCGGCCCGGCGCGGACCGGGGAACGTGATCGTGGTCGACCCGGGGCACGGCCGCGGCGCCGCCGGGGTCGCGGCCGGGATGCTCGCCCCGGTCACCGAGCTCCAGTACGGCGAGGAACCGCTGCTGCGCCTCGGGATGGCCTCGAACCGGCGGTACGCGGACTTCGCCGCCGAGCTGACGGAGGCGAGCGGTGGCCTGGACACCGGCTACCGCCGCTGCGGCACGATCGCCGTCGCGCAGGACTCCGACGACCGCGAGGAACTGCGCGAACTGCACGCCTTCCACCAGCGCCTCGGCCTGGACTCGACCTGGCTGACCGGCCGGGAGGCCCGCAGGCTCGAACCGATGCTCGCCCCCGCCGTGCGCGGCGGCCTGCACGTCGCCGACGACCACCAGGTCGACCCCCGCCGGCTGCTCACCGCCCTGTACGCCGCCTGCGAGCGCGCGAACGTCCTGCTCCACCGGGCCGAAGCGGTCGAGCTGCTGGTCGAGGGCGGCCGCGCGGTGGGCGCCCGGCTGAGCACCGGCGAGACGGTGACCGCCGGGCAGGTCGTGCTCGCCGCCGGCCCGCACAGCCACCGGCTGCCCGGTCTGCCGGAGGGCGTGCTGCCCGCGATCCGGCCGGTCAAGGGCCAGATCCTGCGCCTGCGCGTGCCGGACGCCTACCGGCCGTTCCTCTCCCGCAACGTGCGCGCGGTCGTCCGCGGGCAGCACCTGTACATCGTCCCGCGCGAGAACGGCGAGCTGGTGATCGGCGCGACCACCGAGGAGCAGGGCTACGGCACCACCGTCACCGCCGGCGGGGTGTACGAACTCCTGCGGGACGCCCACGAGTTGATCCCCGGCATCACCGAACTCCCGCTCGCGGAGACCTCGGCGGGCCTGCGCCCCGGCTCGCCGGACAACGCCCCGTTGCTGGGCCCGACCGCACTGCCCGGCCTGGTCGCCGCCACCGGCCACTACCGCAACGGCGTGCTGCTCACCCCGGTGACCGCCGACCTGGTCTCCGAGTACCTGGCCACCGGCGAAGTCCCCGAGCTCGCGAGGCCGTTCACGCCCCTGCGCTTCTCCCCCGACCGCTCCACGACGAAGGCCTCCGCATGACCGAGCCCACTGCGAACGAGATCGCCCTGACCGTCAACGGCGAGCCCCGCCGGCTGCCCGCCACGACCACCCTCGCCGAGGTGGTGGCCTCCGTCAGCGCCGCCAACACCGGTGTCGCCGCCGCGCTCAACGAGGCCGTGGTGCCGCGCGGTTCGTGGCCCGCGACGACACTGGGCAGCGGCGACCGGATCGAGATCCTCACCGCCGTGCAAGGAGGCTGAACCATGGCCGACGACCTGCTGACCATCGCCGGGACGGCCTTCTCCTCCCGGCTGATCATGGGCACCGGCGGTGCGCCCAGCCTGGAGGTCCTGGAGCGCGCCCTGCTCGCCTCCGGCACCGAGCTGACCACCGTCGCGATGCGCCGGGTCGACGCCGGCACCCAGGGCTCGGTGCTGGACGTCCTGACCCGCAACGGCATCCGGGTCCTGCCCAACACGGCCGGCTGCTTCACCGCCGGCGAGGCGGTGCTGACCGCCCGGCTGGCCCGCGAGGCGCTCGGCACCGACTGGGTCAAGCTGGAGGTGATCGCCGACGAGCGCACCCTGCTGCCCGACCCGATCGAGCTGCTGGACGCCGCCGAGACGCTGGTCGACGACGGCTTCACCGTCCTGCCGTACACCAACGACGACCCGGTGCTGGCCCGCAAGCTGGAGGACGTCGGCTGCGCCGCCATCATGCCGCTGGGCTCGCCGATCGGTTCGGGGCTGGGCATCCGCAACCCCCACAACTTCCAGCTGATCGTGGAGGGCGCTGGCGTCCCGGTGATCCTGGACGCGGGCGCCGGCACCGCCTCCGACGTGGCGCTGGCGATGGAGCTGGGCTGCGCCGCGGTGATGCTCGCCTCCGCGGTGACCCGGGCTCAGGACCCGGTGCTGATGGCCGAGGCGATGCGGCACGCCGCCGAGGCGGGCCGGCTCGCCCACCGGGCCGGCCGGATCCCGCGCCGCTTCCACGCCGAGGCCTCCTCGGCGATGGCCGGCCGGGCCGACCTGGACACCCGCGAGCGCCCCGCGTTCTGAGGCCCGCGCCCGGGGCCGCGACCGGGCCCCGGCGTGTCACAAGCCGGGCACAGCCGGGCCCGGCGGCGGTGTCCTCCGGGCCCCGCGGCCGGGCGCGGCACTAGACTCTCCGGGTGGACATGGCACTGCACGACCCCCTGATCGGTACCCTGCTCGACAACCGGTACCGGGTCGAACAGCGCATCGCGACCGGCGGGATGTCCACCGTCTACAAGGGCACCGACACCCGCCTGGACCGGGTCGTCGCGCTCAAGGTGATGCACCCCTCGCTGGCCGGCGACGAGGGCTTCACCGCCCGCTTCATCCGCGAGGCCAAGGCGGTCGCCAAGCTCACCCACCCCAACGTGGTCAACGTCTTCGACCAGGGCGCGGACGGCGGCCACGTCTTCCTCGCCATGGAGTACGTGCCCGGCCGCACCCTGCGCGACCTGCTGCGCGACCGCGGCGCACTGTCCGTCCGGGCCGCGCTGGACGTGCTGGAGCCGGTGCTCGCCGCGCTCGGCGCCGCCCACCGGGCCGGGCTGGTCCACCGCGATGTCAAGCCCGAGAACGTGCTGATCACCGAGGGCGGCCTGGTCAAGGTCGCGGACTTCGGCCTGGTCCGGGTGCTCGGCACCGCCGACGGCGCGCCCACCTCGACCACCACCGCCACCGGCGGCACGGTCATGGGCACCGTCTCCTACCTGGCCCCCGAGCAGATCCTCCCGGACGCCCCCACCGACCAGCGGGTGGACGTCTACGCGTCCGGCATCCTGCTGTACGAGATGCTGACCGGCCGCCGGCCGCACACCGGCGACAACCCCGTCCAGGTCATGTACAAGCACCTGCACGAGGACGTCCCGGCCCCCTCGCTGGTCGCCCCCGCCGTCGGCCCCGCGCTGGACGCGATAGTGGCCGGCGCCTGCGCCCGGTCCGCCGACTCCCGGCCGTACGACGCGGTCGAGCTGCTCGCCGCCCTCCAGCGGGTGCGCCGTACCCTCACCCCGGCCGAGCTGGACGCCGAACCGCCGGCCTCCACCCGGCCCAGCCCGCGCTACCCGACCAGCGAGCCGACGTCGGTGATCCAGTCGCTGCCGCGGCCCGCCGACACCCCGCCGACGGAACGCACCAGCGTGCTGGACATGCCGCCGGAGCTGATGGACGAGCTGCTCGCCGAGCCGCGCCCGTACGACGAGCCGGCCCCGGTGCAGCACCGGCGCGGGACGGGCCGGCCGCGCCGCCTCCCCCGCAAGCCGCTGATCTGGACGGCCGCGCTGGTCGCCCTGGTGCTGGCGATCGGCGGCGCCACCTACGGGATCTCCGAGGGGCTGTACGGTTCGGTGCCGGGCGTGCTCGGCACCGAACGGGCCGAGGCGCAGCGGGTCCTGGACAAGGCGGGCCTGCACGGGAAGTTCGTCGAGGTGTTCAGCGAGTCCGTGCCGTCCGGGCAGGTGATCTCCACCGACCCCGGGGTGGGGGCGCGCACCCGCAAGAGCGACAGCGTGACCGTCACCGTCTCCAAGGGGCCCAAGCGGATCGCGGTGCCGGACCTCACCGGCAGGAGCGCCGCCGACGCCGCCACGGCCCTGACCGGCGCCCAGCTGACCAGGGGCGGCGTGACCGAGACCTACGACGACACCGTGCCCGAGGGCTCGGTGATCAGCAGTTCTCCGGCGGCCGGGCAGCTGCTGCAGGAGAACAGCGCGGTCTCGCTGGTGGTCAGCAAGGGCATGGTGCCGGTCCCGAACGTCACCGGGATGAGCAAGGACGAGGCGCAGAAGGCGCTCCAGGCGGCGGGCTTCACCATGCAGACCAGCGGCTGGGACGTGTTCGGCGCGGTCACGTCGTCCGGCCAGAGCCCGGCGGCGGGCGAGCGGCGCCCGCAGCGCAGCGTGGTGACGGTCAAGTTCTCGCTGTTCTAGGGCGTGTCTGACAATTCCCGCCGGGCGTGCGACGCCGGGGCCGCGGGAGGCGCTCAGCGCAGCGGACCGTCCCCGGGCTCCTCCTGGTAGGAGTAGCGCTGCTCGCGCCAGGGGTCGGCGAGGTTGTGGTAGCCGCGCTCCTCCCAGAAGCCGCGCCGGTCGGCCCGCATGTACTCCACGGCGCGCACCCACTTGGGGCCCTTCCAGGCGTACAGCCGCGGGACCACCAGCCGGACCGGGAAGCCGTGTTCGGCGGTGAGCGCCTCGCCGTTGCGGTGGGTGGCGAGCAGGGTGTCCGGGTCGGCGAAGTCGGCCAGCCGCAGGTTGGCGCTGTAGCCGTACTCGGCCCAGACCATGACGTGGGTGACGCCGGGCGCGGGGGGCACCAGGTCGAGCACCAGGGAGGCCGACACGCCCGTCCACTCGTTGCCGAGCAGCGAGAACTTGGTCACGCAGTGCAGGTCGCCGACGACGGTGGTGCGCGGCAGGGCGTTGAAGGCCTCGAAGTCCCAGCTGTGCTTCTCGGCCGAGGCGGTGGCGCCGAACACCTGGAGGTCCCAGGTCAGGGGCTTGAAGCGGGGCACCGGGCCGTAGTGCAGGGCGGGCCAGCCGCGCTGCGCGCGCTGGCCCGGGGGGAGCCTCGGGTCAGGCGGTGGAAGCGGTTCCTGTTTCGGCTGACCCATGGATCCATGGTGACAGACGGCGGCCAGGCCGCGGCGCGCGCCCCTTTGTGAGGACTCGCGCCCCACCCCGTACGGACCAGTGATCGGCCACCCACCAGCACGTTTCATCATGAATCGGATATTCCGACACATGTCCTAGTGAGTGTGAACTTACTGGAATTTCCTCCCAAAGCGGTGCCAGGATGCCCAGCACACCCGGCAGCACGAGCGCAGGAGGCATCACCATGCAGGGCGATCCCGAGGTCATCGAGTTCCTCAACGAGCAGCTCACCGCCGAGCTGACCGCGATCAACCAGTACTTCCTGCACGCCAAGATGCAGGAGAACTTCGGCTGGACGAAGCTCGCCAAGTACACCCGGCACGAGTCCTTCGACGAGATGAAGCACGCCGAGACACTGACCGACCGGATCCTCTTCCTGGAGGGGCTGCCCAACTACCAGCGGCTGTTCCACGTCCGGATCGGCCAGACGGTCAAGGAGATGTTCGAGGCGGACCGGCAGATCGAGGTCGAGGCGATCGACCGGCTCAAGCGCGGGATCGTGGTGATGCGGGCCAAGAACGACGTCACCTCGGCGAACATCTTCGAGGACATCCTGGCCGACGAGGAGCACCACATCGACTACCTCGACACCCAGCTGGAGCTGCTGGAGAAGCTCGGCGAGGCGCTCTACCTCGCCACGGTCATCGAGCAGCCGGAGTCCTGAGGACACCCGGCCCCCGACTCCCGGTTTCCCGGCTCAGGCCGCCCGCAGCGGGACCACCGGGGCGGCCTCCCGGCCGGCTTCCGGGCCCGGCGCCGCCGGGGCCTGAGGGTCCGCGAGGCCGAGCTTCGCGGCCAGCCGGGCGGTCGGGCAGGGGCGGGCGCCGTGCTCGCCGAGCAGCGCCTGGATGCGGCGCACGCAGGACCCGCAGTCGGTGCCGGCCCGGCAGCCCTTGGCGATCTGGCGGGGGGTGTCGGCACCGGCGTCGATCGCCTTCTTCACCTGGTCCTCGGTGACCGCATGGCACATGCACACGTACATCGCAGTCTCTCCCGGGGGTGAAGCGGAATGGATCTTGACTAAGGCTTGCCTTAGTTCACTGAGGCTTACCTTACCCGCCCGAACGGGTACGAAAAAGCCCCTCCGGGCTCGGGGACACCGAAACCGGAGGGGCCTTCGTCACATCCGACGGGCACCGGGCCTACTGGCCGCGGTACATCTCCGCCACCAGGAACGCCAGGTCCAGCGACTGGCTGCGGTTGAGGCGCGGGTCGCAGGCCGTCTCGTAGCGCTGGTGCAGGTCGTCCACCAGGACCTCGTCGCCGCCGCCGACGCACTCGGTGACGTCGTCGCCGGTCAGCTCCACGTGGATGCCGCCCGGGTGGGTGCCGAGCGCGCGGTGCACCTCGAAGAAGCCCTTGACCTCGTCCAGGACGTCGTCGAAGCGGCGGGTCTTGTGCCCGCTGGAGGCCTCGAAGGTGTTGCCGTGCATCGGGTCGCAGATCCACACCGGCTTGGCACCGGAGGCGGTGACCTTCTCCACCAGGGTGGGCAGGTGGTCGCGGATCTTGCCCGCGCCCATCCGGGTGATGAAGGTCAGACGGCCGGGCTCGCGCTCCGGGTCCAGCTTCTCGATCAGGGCGAGCGCGTCGTCCACCGAGGTGGTCGGGCCGAGCTTGACGCCGATCGGGTTGCGGATCTTCGAGGCGAACTCGATGTGCGCGTGGTCCATCTGCCGGGTGCGCTCGCCGATCCACACCATGTGGCCGGAGACGTCGTACAGCTCGCCGGTGCGCGAGTCCACGCGGGTCAGCGCGGTCTCGTAGTCGAGGATCAGCGCCTCGTGCGAGGAGAAGAACTCGACCGCCTTGAACTCCTCCGGCTCCACGCCGCAGGCGCTCATGAACGCCAGGGCGTTGTCGATCTCCCGGGCGAGCTGCTCGTAGCGCTGGCCGGCCGGCGAGTTGCGGACGAAGTCCTGGTTCCAGGCGTGCACCTGGCGCAGGTCCGCGTAACCACCGGTGGTGAACGCGCGCACCAGGTTGAGCGTCGCGGCAGACGCGTTGTACATCCGCTTCAGGCGCTCCGGGTCCGGGATGCGGGACTCGGGGGTGAACTCGAAGCCGTTCACCGAGTCGCCGCGGTAGACCGGCAGGGTCACGCCGTCGCGGGTCTCGGTCGACTTGGAGCGCGGCTTGGAGTACTGGCCGGCGATGCGGCCGACCTTCACCACCGGCACCGAGGCCGCGTACGTCAGCACGGCGGCCATCTGGAGCAGCGTCTTCAGCTTGTTGCGGATGTGCTCCGCCGAGACGCCGTCGAAGGCCTCGGCACAGTCACCGCCCTGGAGGAGGAAGGCCTCCCCGCGCGCCACGGCTCCGAGCCTGGCGCGCAGCTGGTCGCACTCGCCGGCGAAGACGAGCGGCGGATAGGCCGCGAGCTCGGCAAGGGTCTTGCGCAGAGCCTCTTGGTCCGGCCATTCAGGCTGCTGCGCCGCGGGCAGGGACTGCCAGGAGTGGGCAGCCCTCGATGTCTCAGTCGTAGCGGTCACACGGCCAAGGCTACGGGGTGGCAGGAGTGACTCGTGACTCTTGCCCGAGGGATGAGACACATCTCGGACAAAACCTCGATGCCCCTCACCCGTCCCGACACATCCGCTACGCTCGATCCCATGCACGCGCCCCACACCCACTCCTGGTGGTGGGCCTCCCCCAAGGGTGGCCCACCGATCGCGCGTTCCTAGACGAACACGACGGCCGCCCCTCGGGGCGGCCGTCGTCGTCTGAGCAGACGGCCCTCCGGGAGCGGACCTTGCACCGCCTCTCCATCAGTCCACCCGGAAGGATGCCGTTCCCGTGACCACCGCCGCCGCTCTGCTCTCCCGTCTCACCGGCCCCGACGCTCCCGCGTTCGCCCTGCTGCACCGGCGCACCCCCCGACTCAGCCCGGACACCGTCGAGGTGCTGCTGGGCACCGTGGACAGCTACGAGCACCTCGCCGACCTGCCCGTACGCAGCGGAGCGCCCGCCGGCGGCGGGCCGGTGCACGACCTGCTCGCACTCGTCCCGTACCGCCAGATCCGCGAGCGCGGCTTCGAGGCGCACGACGACGACACCCCCCTGCAAGCCCTCTCGGTGACCGAGCAGCACGTCCTGCCGTTGGCCGAATTCACCTATGCCCTACCGAAGTTGCCGGTCTCACTTGCCGGTGGCGGATTCGACGTCGACGACGATTCGTACGCGTCGATCGTCCGCCGGGTGATCCGGGACGAGATCGGCAACGGCGAGGGCGCCAACTTCGTGATCCGGCGTGACTTCCACGCGACGCTGGAGGACTTCGGGCCCGAACTCGCGCTGACGCTCTTCCGGCGGCTGCTGGAGCAGGAGCGCGGCGCGTACTGGACCTTCCTGGTGCACACCGGCGAGCGGGTGCTGGTCGGCGCCTCCCCCGAGGTGCACGTCCGGCAGAGCGGCGGCACCGTCGTGATGAACCCGATCTCCGGCACCTACCGCTACCCGGCCGACGGCTCCGACCTCGACTCGCTGCTCCAGTTCCTCCACGACCCCAAGGAGCTGGAGGAGCTCACCATGGTCGTGGACGAGGAGCTCAAGATGATGTGCACGGTCGGCGACCTCGGCGGCCAGGTGCTCGGGCCCCGGCTCAAGGAGATGGCCCACCTCGCCCACACCGAGTACGAACTGCGCGGGCGCACCTCGATGGACGTCCGCGAGGTGCTCCGCGAGACGATGTTCGCCGCGACCGTCACGGGCAGCCCGGTCGAGAACGCCACCCGGGTGATCAAGCGCTACGAGCCCACCGGGCGCGGCTACTACTCCGGCGCGCTCGCCCTGATCGGCCGCGCCGCCAGCGGCGGGCAGCTGCTGGACTCCCCGATCTGCATCCGCACCGCCGACATCGACCCGGCCACCGGCCGGCTGGTCGTCCGGGTCGGCGCCACCCTGGTGCGCCACTCCGTCCCGGAGTCCGAGGTCGCCGAGACCCACGCCAAGGCCGCCGGGGTGCTCACCGCGATCGGCGCCCGGCCCGCGCCCGCCCGGCTGCCCCACCCGGTCGGGCCCCGGCTCGCCGACGACCACCGGGTGCAGGCCGCCCTGGACTCCCGCCGGGCCGACCTCGCGCCGTTCTGGCTGCGGATGCAGCAGCCGTCCGAGATCACCGAGGCCGAGCCGACCCTGGTCGTGGACGGCGAGGACACCTTCACCTCGATGCTCTCCCACCTGCTCGGTTCGCTCGGCCACCGGGTGACGGTGGCCCGCTACGACGAGCCGGGGCTGCGCGAGCGGGTCGCCGCGCACCGGGGCGCGCTGGTGCTCGGCCCCGGCCCGGGCGACCCGGCGATCACGGACGACCCCAAGATGGTGCTGCTGCGGCCGATCGTCGCGGACGCGCTGGCCGCCGTCCGCTCCGGCGCTCGCACCGCGCCGCTGCTCGCGGTCTGCCTGAGCCACCAGCTGCTGTCCGCCGAACTCGGGCTCGCGCTGGGCCGCAAGGCCGTCCCCTACCAGGGGGCGCAGGAGCGGATCGACCTGTTCGGCACCAAGCACACGGTCGGCTTCTACAACACGTTCACCGCGCGCTGCACGGAGGCCGACGCGGCGCGGCTCGCCGCGGAGGGCGTCGAGGTCTCCCGGGACGCCGTCACCGGCGACGTGCACGCGCTGCGCGGGCACGGCTTCGCGGGGCTCCAGTTCCACCCGGAGTCGGTGCTCACCCGCGACGGGGTCGGCATCGTGGCGGGCCTGCTGCGCGAGGCGACGGCCGCACTGCGCTGAGCCGACGGCGCGGCCCCGGGCGGACGGATCCGCCCGGGGCCGCGCCGCGCCCGGTCCTCAGACCCCGTCGTCCAGGCCCTGCTCGATCGCGTACCGGACCAGCTCCACCCGGTTGTGCAGCTGCAGCTTCCCGAGCGTGTTCTGCACGTGGTTCTGCACCGTCCGGTGCGAGAGCACCAGCCGGTCGGCGATCTGCCGGTAGGACAGCCCCTTGGCCACCAGCCGCAGCACCTCCGTCTCCCGGGCGGTCAGCCGCGGGGCGGCCGGCGCCGAGGCCGGGGCGGGCTCGGCGGCCAGCCGGCGGAACTCGCCGAGCACCAGGCCGGCCAGGCCCGGGGTGAACACCGCGTCGCCGACGGCCGTACGGCGCACCGCGTCCAGCAGCTCCTCCCGCCCCGCCGACTTCACCAGGTAGCCGGTCGCGCCGGACTTCACGGCCTCCAGCACGTCCTGGTGCTCGCCGCTGGCCGACAGCACCAGCACCCGGACCGCCGGGTCGTGGGCGACCACCCGGCGGCACACCTCGGCGCCCGGCAGGCTCGGCAGGTTGAGGTCCAGCACGACCACCTGCGGGCTGCAGGCGCGGGCCCGGCGCACGGCCTCCTCGCCGTCCCCGGCGGTGGCCACCACGTCCAGTCCGGCCTCGGCGAGGTCGCGCGAGACGGCGTCCCGCCACATCGGGTGGTCGTCCACCACCATCACCCGCACCGGCCGGTCGGCGGTCGGCTGATCGGGCACCAGCTGGTCGGTCATGCAGTGGCCTTCCTCGGGACGCGCAGTTCGACCTCGACGCCCTCCCCGGGCGCCGAGTACAGCTCGGCCGTGCCGCCGAGGTCCAGCAGCCGGCCGCGGATGGACTGGGAGACGCCGAGCCGCCCGGCGCGCTCCGCCTCGCCGAGCCGCCCGGGGGCGAAGCCGGGGCCGTCGTCGCGGATGCCCACCGTGACGGCCTCCGGCTCGTCCTCGACCAGGATCCAGGCCCGGGCCCGCTCCCCCGCGTGCTTGCGCACGTTGTCGACGGCGGCGCCGACCGCGGCCGCGAGCTCGCCGGCCGCCCGGCCGGGCAGCAGCACCGGGGTGCCGGGGGCGGAGAGGGTGATCCGCTCGTCCGCGTACGGGCGCAGCAGCGCGGTGAGGTCGCGCGGCGCGTCCGGGTCCGGCCGGTCGGCGGCCCCGGGGTGCGGTGCGGGCGACAGCGGCCCGCCCGTCATCAGGGCCCGCAGCGCGCGCTCCTGCTCCCCGGCCAGCCGGCCGAGCTCGGCGAGGTCCGCGCCGGAGCCGGTCCCCCCGCCGGGCTCCGCGCCGCGCCGCTGGACCAGGGCGAGCACCTGGAGCACGCCGTCGTGGATGTCCCGGGAGAGCCGCTCGCGCTCCCGGGTGGCCGCCTCGACCTGGAGCGCCCGGGTGAGGGTGGCCTCGCTGGCCCGGGCCAGTTCGATCACGTAGCCGATCGCGCAGCCGGCCACCATCAGCAGCACGATGTTGTGGATGTTGTCGCCGGTCGGACCGCCGTGGCCGAGGATGTTGGCGACGCCGATCACCGAGCCGGAGGCCGCCGCCGGGCGCCAGCCGCCCTTCGCGGCGAAGCCCAGCACCGTGCCGGCCGCCCAGATGGTCGGCAGGGTGGGCGCGCCGTGGCTGATCCGGGCCGGGGAGTCGGTCAGGCCGCTCATCACGATGCCGGTGACGGCGAGGGTGAGGTCGGTGCCCAGGACGTACCAGGTGCAGCGCTGCGGGTTGGCGAAGGCCCGGGTGCTGGCCAGGGTCCACAGGGTCAGCGCGCCGAGGAAGATCCAGCCGGCCACCGGGTGCAGGAAGTGCAGGTACGAGTTGACGTACCGCAGCAGCGCGTAGCACAGGGCCAGCACCCGGAAGTAGGAGATCGCCCTCCACAGCGGGAGCTCGACGGACATGCCGCCGGCCGCCACCGTGCCTCCGACCGCGCCGGCTCTGCCGCCGTCCTCCGTCATCCTCCCCGCCCCTCCCCTGGGCCGGTCCGGGCCGCGCGAGCGGCCGGGCCGGGCCGCCGCTCCGGCTACTCCGGCTTCTCCGAGGTGCCCGACCCGGCGGACTTCTCCGCCTCGGCGGCCTTCTCGGCCTTCTCGGCCTCGGCGGCCTCCGCCTTCTCCGCCTTGGCGGCGGCCCGGCGCTCGGCGTCGGCCTTCTTCTTGTCCTCGGAGATCTGCCGCTTGGCGGCGGTCGCGTAGATGTCCACGTACTCCTGGCCGGAGAGCCGCATGATCTCGTACATCACCTCGTCCGTCACCGAACGGAGGATGAAGCGGTCGTTCTCCATGCCGTGGTAGCGGGAGAAGTCCAGCGGTCGGCCGATCCGGATGCCGGGGCGGATGCCGAAGTTCGGCACCACCTGGCCGGGCGGCTGCACCTTCTCGGTGTCGATCATGGCGACCGGGATCACCGGGGCGCCGGTGGCCAGCGCGACGCGGGCCAGGCCGCCGACCTTGCCGCGGTACAGCTTGCCGTCGGGCGAACGCGTGCCCTCCGGGTAGACGCCGAACAGCTCGCCGCGCTCCAGCACCGCGATGGCGCTGCGGATCGCGGCCTCGCCGGCGCCGCGCACGCCCGAGCGGTCCACCGGCAGCTGGCCGACGCCCTTGAAGAACGCGGCGGTCAGCCGGCCCTTGAGACCCGGGGTGTTGAAGTACTCGGCCTTCGCGATGAAGGTGACCCGGCGCTTGATCAGCGCGGGGAAGAAGAACGAGTCCGAGAAGGACAGGTGGTTGCTCGCGATGATCGCCGCACCCTCGGTGGGGATGTTCTCCTCGCCCTCGATCCAGGGCCGGAAGAAGATCCGAAGCAGTGGCGCGACGATCATCTTCATCAGTCGGTAGAACAACCCGGGCCTCCTGTTATGCGGACCGGTCGATCCTAATGCCCCGCGGCCGCCCGCCGTGCCCGGCCCCGCCGGATCGGCCGCGCCCGGCCCGCTCGAAGGGGGTGTACGACCCGGCGCGGAGCGTGGGACGATGCGGTTTCGCAGCACTTCCCCTCAGCGTCCCCTCCCCCAGCGCCACCCGCCCGCGAAGGAGTCCGCCATGCCGTTGCTGCCCGGTGCCGAGCCGTACCGCCACCGCGGCGGACCGGTGGGGGTGCTGCTCTGCCACGGCTTCACCGGGTCGCCGCAGTCGCTGCGGCCCTGGGCCGAGGACCTGGCGGCGGCCGGCTTCACCGTCTCGGTGCCGCTGCTGCCCGGGCACGGCACCCGCTGGCAGGACATGCAGGTGACCCGCTGGGAGGACTGGTACGCCGAGGTCGAGCGCGAACTGCTGGCGCTCGCCGAGGAGTGCGAACAGGTCTTCGTCTGCGCCCTGTCGATGGGCGGCGCACTGGCGCTGCGGCTCGCGGCACTGCACGGGCCGAGGGTCTCCGGCCTGGTGCTGGTCAACCCGTCGGTGCGCTCGGACACCCCCGCGAGTGTGCTGCTGCCGGTGCTGCGCCACCTGGTCCCCAGCCTGCCCGGGGTCGCGGGCGACATCGCCCGGGCCGGCGCGACCGAGGTCGGCTACGACCGCACCCCGCTGCACGCCGCCTGGTCGCTGAGCCGGCTGTGGCGGGAGGTCCAGCGGCTGCTGCCGGAGGTGACCCAGCCGGTGCTGCTCTTCCACAGCCCGCAGGACCACGTCGTCTCGCCGGCCAACTCGGAACTGGTGCTGGCGCGGATATCCTCGACGGACGTGACGGAGCGGCTGTGCCAACGCAGCTTCCACGTCGCGACGCTGGACCACGACGCGCCGGAAATATTCGCGGCCGGCCGGGACTTCATCCGACGGCTGGCTTCCGCGCACACGGCGGGCGTCACCCGGGTCGAATCCGACGATCACCATGGCTGAAGGGCCGGAAGTGCACGAGAGCAGCACGGCGGGCGGCGGGGACGAGACTCCCCGCGAGGACGGCGCGACCAAGGACGGCGGGGCGAACGCCGCCGTGCCGGGCGGCGCGCCGACGGACCGTACCGGCCCGGACGGCGCCGCGGCGCCTCCGCCCGTCCGGGACGCCGCCGAGGACACCCCCGGGGGCTCCGCGGAGGACGCCGCCGAGCGCCGCCCGCGCCGCGCGCCCGAGCGCAGCCAGGCCGAGCAGGACGAGATCTTCGCCGCCCTGGTGGCCCAGTTCGACGACCCGGTCGACCTCAACGACCCGAACTGGCCGGAGGTCGAGAACCTCCGGGCGCAGAACGAGCTCAAGGGCGGCCACAAGGACGGCGGCCGCACCGCCCAGGACGACCTCTCCGACCTCGCCCCCCAGCCCCGGCCCCGCTCCGGCCGACCGGTGATGCCGGCCGGCGGCGCGGGCCCGCGCGACTTCGAGCTCGCCGAGGAGACCGACGAGGGCCACTTCGTCCCGCCGGAGCCCCCGCCGCTGCCGGCCGCCGACGTGACGGCCAAGTTCGCCTGGCTGGCGGTGCTCGGCGGCCCGGCGCTGCTGCTGGTCGACGCGGTGGTCTGGCGGGAGATCTCCGGCTGGCCCGCCTGGGTCGGGATCACCGCCTTCCTCGGCGGCTTCGTCACCCTGGTCGCGCGGATGAAGGACCGCGACGAGGACGAGCCGGAGGACCCGGACAACGGCGCGGTGGTCTGACTACTCGCTCGACCCGGCCGGCAGTTCGAGGACGGCGAGCACCGGCAGGTGGTCGGTCGCGGCCCGCAGGTCGGCCTCGGTGACACCGGGCAGTCCGTGCGGCACCCCGCAGCCGAGGACGGTGATCCCGGGCGTGGCGAAGACGGCGTCGATCCGCTGGTAGGGGCGCTCCGGTACGGAGGTGAACTCGCCTCCCCAGGGCGCGGTCGGGTGCCCGTCCTGGAGCCGGGAGGCCAGCAACCGCCAGCCCGGCCCGTCCGGGTGCTCGTTGAAGTCTCCTGCCACGATGCCGAGTTCGGCGATCCCCAGCTGGTCGAGCAGCAGCTCGAACTGCCCGTACCGCTCCTGCTGGTCCAGGCTGAGGTGGCAGCTGGTGACGGTGAACGGCGCCGTGCCCGGCAGTCGCAGCAGCGCGCTCGCGAAGCCCCGGGCGTGCAGCCCGCGGGTCTTGGGCAGCAACCGGTCGTGCACGCCCAGCAGTTCCACCGCGCCGGGGCGGCCGAGCAGCATCGGACCGGCCGCGGTGCGGCCGCCGCCGGCCAGGACGACCGTCCCGGTGCTCCGGGCGAGCCGGGCCGCCTGGCCCTCGGGCCGCCAGTAGCGCGGGGCCTCCTGGACGCAGACCAGGTCCGGCTCGCAGGCCCGGATCACCCGGGCCAGCGCCCGCCGGTCGTCGCGCAGCGACCGGATGTTGTAGCTGAGCAGGCGCAGCCGGCGGGGGCCGGGCGGCGGCAGCGGCCGGGCCCGCGCGGCGGTCGTGGTCACGGCATCGGTCGTGCTCGCGGCGGTCGTGGTCACGGCATCGGTCGTGCTCGCGGCGCTCATGGTCCTCCCCTGGCGGTCACCGGATCGGTCCGACCGTACGCGCCCGGGCGGGAACGTGCGACGGCGACGGCGCGTCCGGGATCGGTCGGGGCCCGGTCGCACCGCCGCCGGCGGGCTCGAAGCTCCCCCGTGCCGCAGGGCGCGGGGGCGGGGAGGAACGGCTACGGAACGCGGGCGAGGTCCGCGGCACCGACGATGCCGGCGGCGGAGCCCATCGAGGCCAGCACGACCTCGGCGCGCGGGCGGTGCACCCCGCCGGTCAGGTAGTGCTCGAAGGACTTGGCGACCGGGTCGAGCAGCAGCCGGCCGGAGTCGGAGACGCCGCCGCCGAGCACGAAGACGCCCGGGTCGAACAGCGCGGCGAGGTCGGCCATGCCGCGGCCCAGCCAGTCGGACAGCTCGGCGTAGCACTCCAGGGCGAGCGGGTCGCCCTCCTCGGCGGCCTGGGTGATGTGGATGCCGCGGATGGTCTCGGCCACGCCGTCGTTGAGCTCCAGCATCCGGCGGCCGCGCTGCGGGTCGGCGGCGGCCTTCTCCCGGCCGTAGCGGCGCAGCGCGCGCCCGGAGCCGTACTGCTCCCAGCAACCCTTGCCGCCGCAGCCGCAGGGCAGGCCGTCGGGGACCATGTTGAGGTGGCCGATCTCGCCCGCGACGCCGAAGCGGCCGCGGTGCAGCCGGCCGTCCAGGACGATGCCGCCGCCGATGCCGGTGCCGACGGTGATCAGCACCATGTCCTGGTGGTCGGCGGCCGCGCCGAAGCGGAACTCGGCCCAGGCCGCGCAGTTGGCGTCGTTCTCGATGACGGTGGACAGGCCGGTGAGCTCCTCGATCCGCCCGCGCAGCGGCTCGTTCTCCCAGTCGATGTTGGGGGCGAAGATCACCGTGGAGCGGTTGCCGTCGACGAAGCCGGGGGCGCCGACGCCCACCGCCGTGACGCCGGGGTGCTCCTCCTTGAGCTCGCGCACGGCCTGCGCGATGGCGTCGACCGCCCACTGGGGGTCAGCCGGGGTGGGCACCCTGGTCCGGGCCAGGATCGCGCCCGCCTCGTCGACCACGCCTGCCGCGATCTTGGTCCCGCCGACATCGACGCCGATGGTCAGAGCCATGTGTCCCTCAGCTATTCACTCGTTCCGCTGGACGGAACGCTACCGTCCAACCCGGCCCCCGTACACAGCCTCGCATACATTATCCGAAGACAATCCGGGGGCAGCCGGGCCGCGATGCTTCAAAAGTCGTATCTAATTTCCTTCTTGGTGACGTACGAGAGCAGCCCGATCACGGTCCGGAAGTCACGGTTTCACTGCTTGGCGGACGGCCTGTCAGCCCCGTCAAGATCCGATCCGCGGTCGGCACCCGCGCCGCCGTCACGAGAGCCGTCCCGCGAGTCGTCACGCGGGCCGTCGTGGTCGGTGTCCAGGTCGATCTTCTCGGCCGGCGCGCCCTGCCCGGCGGTCCAGCGGCTCTCGTGGCCGGCCACGGCGGCGCGGTAGGCGGCCAGCAGTTCGGCGCCCGCGGCGGCGAGCCCGGTGCCGGCGGCGGAGAGGTGGGAGTAGACCTCCGGCTGCTGGGTGCGCAGCCGGTCGGCCAGCCCGGAGAGGGTGATCAGGGTGGTGGCGCTCGCCTCCTGGGCCTTCTCGCCGAGCGCACCGGCGAACCGGCGCACCTCGTCCACCAGCGGGCCCAGCTCCGGCCCGAACGGATGCCCCGGGCCGGCGGACCCCTCGCCCTCCCGGGTACCGGCCCCCGCGCGGTCGTCCGCGGTCCCGGTGCGGTCGTCGACGGGCTCGGTGCGGTCGTCGGTGCTGGTCATCGCGGGCGCCTCCTCAGCCGTGGCCGCACCCCGCGGCCCTCCGGCCCGACGCTACCCGACCGGCCGGGCAGGCCCGAAAAGCCGCCGGACGCCCGCCCGACGCCCACCGGACGCCCGCACGGGCCCGCCGCCGAACCCCCGTCAGCCCCGGGGCCAGAGCGCCGGGTCGGGCGCGAAGCGCACCGAGAGCACCCCGTCGTGCAGCCCCGCCCCGGCCACCGTGCAGCGGCGCAGCGCGGACGGCAGGGTGAGCACCCGGCGGTGCGTGCCGAGGCCGACCACCAGTTCGTCGCCCCGGCGGACCAGGTCCAGCTCGGAGCGGTCCGCGCCGGGCAGGTCGAGGTGCCAGACCAGCAGGCCCTCCGCGGCGAGCCGGTCCTCGACCGGCCAGGGCTCGGGGGCGAGCCGCTCGGGCCCGGGCCCGTCCCCGTAGAGCCGGTCGGCGACGGCCTCCAGGGTGGCGTCGGCCAGGCCGGTGACCAGCACCGGGGCGTCGGTCTCGGCGGCGAGCCCGGTCAGCTCCTCCTGCCGGCGGCGGGCCAGGGCGGCCAGCCAGGGGTCGGGCGAGGAGGAGGCGGCATCGGGCAGCGCGCCGTGCACCACCACGGCGTCCGGCCGGTGCCCGTGCAGCGCGAGTCCGGCCCGGATCCGGCGCAGCTCACCGTACGGGTGGCCGTCGGCCGGGACGACCAGCCGGACGCTGGTGCCGGGCCCGGTGATCGCGGCGCGGGCCTCGGCGAGCGCCGCGGCCGCCTTGGTGCGGCCCTCGTACAGCCAGTCGGCGGGCATCGGGACCCCGGCCAGCCCGGCCAGCAGCGGGCGCAGCGCCCTGGCGGCCTGGCGCTGCTCGGGGACGAGCCGGTCCAGGTAGCGGGCGAGCTGCTCGGGCAGGGCGAGGGTGGCGATCAGCTCGGCGGGCGGCGGGGCGAGCACGACCAGGACGTCCTGGTCGGCGGCGGGCAGGGCACGCAGCAGGGCGAGCCGGGCGATGCCGGGGAGGGCGGTGAGCTCCTCGGGGTCGAGCTGTTCGGCTCCGAGCAGGTCGAGGGCGGGCTTGAGCCGGCCGGTGAGCGCGCCGACGGCGTAGCGGAAGGCGGCCTGCTCGTCGATCCGGGAGACGGTCAGGCCCGGGGCGTACAGCAGGGGTTCGGGTTCCAGCCGGGTGCCGAGGGCGGAGTCCAGGCCGCGGTGCGGGTCGTCGGCGGCCAGCAGCCAGGTGCGGTGGCCGCGCCGGGCGGCGTGCAGGGCGGTGGCGGCGGCCACCGCGGGCGCGCCGGTGTCGCCGCTGACCAGGATGGTGCGTGTCGCCGTCATGCCGTCCGGCCCCCGTTCGCTCGGTGTCAGCCCTGCGCGGGCTTCTTGCCGTCCGCGTCCTCGACGCGCTTCTTCAGGCCGGCCAGGGCGCGGTCGATGATGACCTTCTCGGCCTTGCGCTTGATCATGCCGAGCATCGGGATCTTGACGTCCACGGCGAGCTGGTAGGTGACCTCGGTGCGGCCGCCGGCGAGCGGGGCGAGGGTGTAGGAGCCGTCCAGCGAGCGGAGCATCTGGCTGCGGACGAGGGTCCAGGAGACCTCGCGGTCGCCGTCCCAGGTGTAGGCGAGGACGTGCTCGTCGCGGATGGCGCCGGCGTCGAGCAGCAGTCGGACCTGGGCGGCGCGGCCGTCCTCGCCGGTCTCCAGGACCTCGATCTCCTTGACCTCTCCGGTCCAGGCCGGGTAGGCGGCGAAGTCGGCGATCACGGCCATGACCGTGGCCGGGGTCGCGTCGATGGTGATGCTCGACCTGGTGTGCTCCGCCATGGAATGGCCCTCCGCCTCGTCCCTCTGCCTGCCGGTCCGGCCGGGGCGCGCTCGGCCCGGTCCGCCCGGAGCAGGCTATCGCGACCGGCGGGCGGCGCGGGCCCGGCCCGGGCGGCGGCCGCGGCACGG
>NZ_JBEZUT010000075.1:0-29810 GCF_040636595.1 Kitasatospora sp. NPDC036755 | reverse complement strand
GCAGCACCGGCGCCCGCGGCCGCCCGGGGCGTCCGCGCCGCAGCACCGGCCGCCCGCGCACCGCGCGCGGGCCGCTCGGCGACCGGCGGCAGGGTGCCCTTGAGCGGCCCCCACTCGTTCGGGTCCGGCACGCCGGCCGGCAGCATCTTGCGCCGGGCCGGCCCGCCGCCGTGGTCGGACTCGCCCGGCTCCTTGGCGCCCGGCCAGTCCTTGGCGACCCGGGCCGCGAGCACGAACTCCTTGCGCAGCGGGTGCCCCTCGAAGCCGTCCGGCAGCAGCAGGGTGACCAGGTGGGGGTGCCCGGGGAAGTCGATGCCGAACATCTCGTGGGTCTCGCGCTCGTGCCAGGCGGCACCCGCGTACACGGCGACGGCGGTCGGCAGCGCCGCCCCGGCGCGCGGCACCCGGGTGCGCAGCGCGAGGTGCCGCACCCCCGGCGCCTCGACGGCGGCCAGGTGGGCGACCACGGAGAAGCCCTCGGCGAGCTCGTCGACGGCGCTCAGCCAGTCGAAGAAGCCCAGGCCCAGGACGTCCCGGGCGTTGGTGAGCGCCTCGATCCAGTGCTCGGCGGGGACGTCGACGGTGATCAGCCCGTACGCCTCGGCGCCGGTCGCCCACTCCCCGACCGACGCCGCGTACTGCTCGGCGGACGTCACGAGGCTCCCCCTTCCGGCGTGCCGGGGCCCGCCACCAGCGGGCGGCGCAGTGCCGCCGCGGGCGTGGTGTAGCGGTCCGGCAGGGACTCGGAGGCGATCTTCTCCTGGAGCTTGAGGATGCCCTGGAGCAGCGCCTCCGGCCGCGGCGGGCAGCCGGGCACGTAGACGTCCACCGGGATGATCTGGTCCACGCCCTTGGTGACCGAGTACGAGTCCCAGTACGGGCCGCCGGAGTTGGAGCAGGCGCCGAAGGAGATGACGTACTTCGGCTCGGGCATCTGCTCGTAGAGGCGCTTGACGGCGGGCGCCATCTTGTCGGTGACCGTCCCGGAGACGATCATCAGATCGGCCTGACGGGGTCCGGGCGCGAACGGGATGACACCCATCCGGATGAAGTCGTGCTTGGCCATGGACGCGGCGATGAACTCGATCGCGCAGCAGGCCAGCCCGAAGTTGAAGCACCAGAGGCTGTAGCGGCGCCCCCAGTTGAGCACCACCTTGACCGGGTCCGGCGCGAGCCGGGCCAGCGGGCCGATGCCGCGGCGCTCGACGGCGCCGGGGCGCGAGGGGTCCGGCAGCCCGAGCGGGACGGGACCGCCCTGCGCGTCGCCGTGCGAGTGGGAGTGCGTCACGTCCATTCCAGAACGCCCTTCTTCCAGGCGTACAGCAGCCCGACCACGAGGAAGCCGATGAACAGGAACATCTCGACCAGTGTTCCGGCGCCGTACCCGGCGGAGGCGAAGACGGTCGCCCAGGGGAACAGGTAGATCGCGTCCACCGCGAAGATCACGTACAGGAAGGCGTACACGTAGTAGCGGATCTGGGTGTGCGCCCAGTCCTCGCCCACCGGGTCCACCCCGCACTCGTAGGCGAGGAGCTTCTCGGGCGAGTACACCACGGGTCGCAGCAGCCGGTTGGCGGTGAAGGCCACGGCGACGAAGAGCACTCCGACGACGGCCAGCAGGCCCATCGCGGCGTACGCGTCGAAGTAGCCGCTGCCGACCGCCGGGTCGGCCGCGGCGGCAGCCGCGTGCTTCCCCTCCATGCCTTCGCCTCCACCTCGGCCGTGAATCCGCCCTCAGGACAGTTCTACGACGTTTGCTCTCACGGTCCTAACCATGGCCAGAGCGTGAGTCTAAGGGGACCTCTCCGCTCCGCCCGAACCCTGCCCGCTCCGCAAGACGGCCGGTGGACACCCCGGCGGAGGTCCGGCGGCCGGCCCCGGGGTGGGGTTAACCCCCGGTCGGGAAGATGTATCACCCCCATGGCATCCATCGCCCGACGTTCGGGAAGCTTGGTCCAGCCGCACGACGAAGAGGGACGGTAGATCCGGATGAAGCCGCTGCACCAACGGGCCGTGGACGCCATCAAGGAGCAGGACGACCGGATGGAGCGCCCGCCGCTGTACGGCGCACGGATGTGGCACCAGGTCGGGCGGTTGATGCTCAACTTCCCGCTCGGCTCGGCCGGCTTCATCGTGACCGTGCTGCTGCTCTCGGCCGGACTGGGCCTGTCGATCACCGTGGTGGGGCTGCCGATCCTGGCCGGCGGGCTGTGCGCCGCGCGGGCCCTGGGCCGGCTGGGCCGGCAGCGGGCCCGCGCGGCGTACGGTTCCGCGATCGACGAGCCGGAGCCGGTGAAGCCGCGCCGCCCGGGCATGGTCGGCTTCACCATCGCCCACCTCACCGACCTGCTGAACTGGCGCTCGGCGCTCTACAACCTGCTGATGCTGCCCTGGGGCATCGTGAGCTTCACCGTGACCCTGGTCTCGGTGGTCGTGCTCTGGCCGGTGTTGCCCTGGGTGGTCCGCGGGCTGGCCGCGACCGACCGCATCCTGATCGAGTCGCTGCTCTTCCCGGGCGCCCTGGCCGAGCGGGTGCGCGAGCTGGAGGACGACCGCGGCACCGTGGTCGACACCGCCGCCGCCGACCTGCGCCGGATCGAGCGCGACCTGCACGACGGCGCCCAGGCCCGGCTGGTCGCGCTGGCGATGGACCTCGGCATGGCCAAGGAGCGGCTGCGCGAGGTGGAGACCGAGGACGACATGGCGGCCGCCGCCCGGATGGTCGACAACGCCCACGGCGAGGTCAAGCTGGCCCTCCAGGAGCTGCGCGACCTGGCCCGCGGCATCCACCCGGCGGTGCTGACCGACCGCGGCCTGGACGCCGCGCTGTCCTCGGTCGCCGCCCGCTGCACCGTCCCCGGCGGGGTCCGGGTGAACGTCGACCTGGCCGGCCCGGACGGTCAGCCCGAGCGCCCGGACTCGGCGGTCGAGGGCATCGCCTACTTCACCGTCAGCGAGCTGCTGACCAACGTCTCCAAGCACGCCGGCGCCCGCTCCGCCTCGGTCGAGGTCTGGCGCTCGGACGACCAGCTGATGGTGCTGGTCCAGGACGACGGCAAGGGCGGCGCGGCCCCCTACCCGGGCAGCGGCCTGGCCGGACTGGCCGAGCGGATCCGCGCGGTGGACGGGGTCTTCCTGGTGGAGAGCCCCGAGGGCGGACCGACCACCGTCACCGTCGAGCTGCCCTGGCGCACCCGCACCGCCCGCCGCTGACCGCCCGGCCGGGGCAAGCGGCCCCCGGACACGGCAGGGCGCCGGGGCCTCGTCGAGCAGTGACGAGGCCCCGGCGCCGTTCCGGTACGGCACCCGGCCCGCTGAGCCCTTGCGCGGCGTGCGGCCCGGCGTCCCCGTACCGGAGCTCAGGGCGACGGGCTCTGCGCGGTCTCCAGCTCGCCGAGGGTGACGTCGGCGGTCCTGGTGCCGCCGTCCCGGGTGTAGGTGACGGTGACCTTGCTGCCCGGGGTGAGCGAGGCGAGCGCGGTGGTGAGCGCGTTCAGCGAGTCGACCTGGGTGTCGCCGATCTTGGTGATGACGTCGCCGGCCTGGAGCCCCGCCGAGGCCGCCGCCCCGCCCGGGGTGACCGCCACGATGACCGCGCCGGCCGGCTGGAACTGCTGGTTGAAGCTGGTCCGGGCGGTGATGCCGAGCGCGGCCCGGCCGGAGTTGGTGACCTTGCCCTGCTTGATCAGCTGGTCGGCGATGTTGGTGATGGTGCTCGCCGGGATGGCGAAGCCGATGCCCGGGGCGGCCGAGCCGTTGGTCTGCGGCTCGGTCGCGGCGAGTGTGTTGATGCCGATGACCTTGCTGTCCAGGTTCACCAGCGCGCCGCCGCTGTTGCCCGGGTTGATCGCCGCCGAGGTCTGCACCATGTTGCCGATGGTGGCGCCCGGCGACCCGGGGCCCTGGGGTTCGGAGACGGTCCGCCCGGTGGCCGAGACGATGCCCTGGGTGACGCTGCTGGAGAGCCCCAGCGGGCTGCCCATGGCGAGGGTGATCTGGCCGAGCTGGACCTTGCTCGAGTCGCCGAAGCTGGCCGGCCGCAGGCCGCTCGGCGGGTTGCTCAGCCGGATCACCGCGAGGTCGGAGTCGGGGTAGCTGGCGACCAGGCCGGCGTCCAGCGTGGTGGTGCTGTTGGCGAGGGTCACCGTGAAGGTCTTCGCGGTGCCGATCACGTGGGCGTTGGTGACGATGTCGCCCTTGTCGTCGTAGACGATGCCGGAGCCGAGGCTGTCGCCGGTGGTGATCTGCACCACGGAGGGCAGCACGTTGGCGATCACCGTCTGGTAGGCCTCCTGCAGCTGGGTCGCGCCGTTCGACGGGCCGGGCGTCGCGGCGGCCTGGGTGCCGGCCGTGGGCGAGCCGGTCGCGGCGACGGTGGACGAGGAGGACGAGCCGCTGCTGCAGCCGGCCAGCGCCAGCGCGGCCGCCGCCGCGACCGCGACCGCTCCCGGCAGCCGCCCGGCCGGTCCCCTCGGCGCCCGCGGGCCGCCCGGCCGGGGTCCGGCGGGCGGGAGGAGGGTGGGTTCCTTGTGACGGCGCACCTGACTGCCTCCGATTCGTCACCACGCCGAGGGGCGCGGGCATGAGTGCACGGAAATCCTTGTCAGCTTTTCACCGTTTTGTCCGCTTTGCGGCACCGACTCGCCCGAACGTGGCGATCGAATTCGAACCCCTAGGATCGGGCCATGACTTGGTTGATCACCGGCGGTGCCGGATACATCGGCGGACACGTCGTCCGACAGCTCCTCGACGCCGGCGAGCGCGTCGCCGTCCTGGACGACCTCAGCACCGGCGACGCCTCCCGGCTGCCGGCCGGCGTCCCCCTGATCGAGGGCTCCACCCTGGACCGCGCCGCGCTGGACGCCGCGATCCGCGAGCACGGTGTCGAGGGCATCCTGCACTTCGCCGCCAAGAAGCAGGTCGGCGAGTCCGTCGAGCAGCCCTTCCTGTACTACCGCGAGAACATGATCGGCCTCCAGACCGTCCTGGAGGCGGCCGCCGAGGGCGGGGTGAAGCGCTTCCTCTTCTCCTCCTCCGCCGCGGTCTACGGCATGCCGGACGTCGACCTGGTCACCGAGTCCACGCCCTGCGCCCCGATGAGCCCGTACGGCGAGACCAAGCTGGCCGGCGAGTGGCTGGTCGCCGCGGCCGGCCAGGCCCACGGCATGTCCACCGTGGCCCTGCGCTACTTCAACGTGGCCGGCGCCGCCTCCCCCGAGCTCTCCGACGCCGGGGTGTTCAACCTGATCCCGATGGTCTTCGAGCGGCTCACCGCCGGTCAGGCCCCGCGGATCTTCGGCGACGACTACCTCACCCCGGACGGCACCTGCGTCCGCGACTTCATCCACGTCTCCGACATCGCCTCGGCGCACGTGGCGGCCGCCAAGCGGATGGCCGCCGACCCGGCCGGCGCGACCCGGCTGGTGCTGAACATCGGCCGCGGCGAGGGCGTCAGCGTCAAGGAGATGCTGGCCGTGATCGGCAAGGTTACCGGCTACGACACCGCCGCCGAGGTGACCCCGCGCCGTGCCGGCGACCCCGCCCGGGTGGTGGCCTCCGCCGACCTGATCCACCGCGAGCTGGGCTGGACCGCCCGTCACGACGTGACCGAGATGGTCTCCTCCGCGTGGGACGGCTGGTGCAGCCGCCACCCCGGGGCCCGCAAGGCCTGAGCCGGCCCGCCCGGTCGCCGGTCCGGCGGTGTCCGCCCCGCGCTCAGCGGGCGGGCACCGCCGTGCCGTAGAAGGCGTCCAGCGCGTACACGCAGCGGTCCTTGGAGCCGACGAAGACCCGACCGCCGACCGCCACCGGCGAGCCGGTGAGCTCGCCCTTGGTGCCGAGCTCCCAGCGCAGCTGACCGCTCGACAGGTCCAGGGTGTGCAGCGAGTGGTCCCGGCTGCCCAGGTGCACCAGGCCGTCGGCCACCGCCGGGGAGCCGACGATCTCTCCGCGCGCCGTGTAGCGCCAGCGCTCCCGGCCGGTGGCCGCCTCGAAGGCGTACAGCACCTCGCCGTTGCCGACCAGCACCATGCCGTCCGAGACCACCACCGGATCGGCCCCCTGGCGCCGGCCGGTGACCCCGCGCCAGCGGTCCAGGCCGGTGGCCGCGTCCAGCGCGTAGACGGTGCCCAGGTAGTCGGCCACGTAGACCGCGTCGGCGTCCAGCGCGGGCGGGGTGAACAGCACCACAGGGGCCTCGAAGCGCCAGCGCTCGGCCCCGCTGGCCGCGTCCAGCGCGTACACCCGGGTGCCGGCCGACACGTACAGCACGCCGCCGCGCTCGACCGGGTGCGAGGGCACGTCGTCGCCGACCTGGAAGGACCAGCGCAGGCCCGTCCCGCGCGGGTCGACGCAGCGCAGCCGCCCGCCGCCGTAGTAGTAGGCGGCGCCGCCCACCAGGACCGGGCCGGACTGCGGGTTCTCGTAGTCCTGCTGGGCGTCGTCGGCCCGCCACAGCTCGGCGCCGTTGGCGGCCGAGCGGAGCTGGACGCCGCCGCCCCTGATGCCGCAGCAGAGCACGCCGTCGGCGGCGGAGAGCGAGTAGACCCAGCCGTCCAGCGAGGTGCGCCAGCGCTCGGTGCCGTCCACGGCGTCCACGGTGTACAGGTGCGGGCCGTCCGCGGCGTGCACCCGGCCCGCGTCCACCGCGAGCGCCCAGGCGACGTCCCGGGTCTTGTAGCGGCGCTCGCCGGAGGCGATGTCCAGCGCGTGCACCTCGAAGCTGGAGACGAAGAGGGTGCCGTCGGCGACCACCGGCGTGCCCCAGACGTCGTTGGACATCCGGAACCGCCAGGGGCGCCAGCGGGCGACCGGCGCGGGCGGCGGGGTGGGCGCCCGGCGGACCCAGTCGGTCGTGGCCGGGGCGGTGCTCGGGCCAGGCTGCTCGTACTCGGCCCGCGGCCCCGGGCCTATCCGCACCGAGGCGCCGGACAACTGCACCTCGACGGAGCCGCCGGTCGGCGCCCGGTGCCGGTTCGGGGAGGCGATCTTCGCGGTCGGGATCTCGGCGTCCGAGCCCTGGCCGGGCCTCGGCATGCCGTGCACCGGCCCGGCCGGCGACTGGGCGTGCCGCCCGCCCGGGTTGGTGCGCGGGTCGGCCGGCCCGAGGTGCTGCGACGGGACGTGGGCGGGCGGCGCGTGCGGCGGCGGGGGCGGATGGGCCGGACCGGCGGGCGGGCGCGGCGCGGCGGCCGGCCGGCGGCCCCGCTTGCGCTCGATCAGCTCCAGCGCGTTGGCCGGCAGCCAGTCCCCGGCCTCGCCGGAGGCGTCGTCCCGGGAGAACAGGTGCGGGGCCAGCTCGGTCTGGATCTGCGCCGGGGTGGGCCGGCGCTCGGGGGCCTGCTGCATGCAGGCACGGACCAGGTCCATCAGCTCCGGCGGCATGCCGGTCAGGTCCGGTTCCTCGCGCAGCAGCTGGAACACCGTCTCGACCGGGTTGGTGCCCCGGTAGGGCGGGTGCCCGGTGGCGCAGAAGACCATCAGCGAGCCGAGCGAGAAGACGTCGCTGGCGCCCCGGACGGTACGGCTGTCCCTGGCCTGCTCGGGGGACATGTAGGCGGGGGTGCCGACCGCGACGTTGGTCATGGTGAGCCGGGTGCTGGACACCCCGGCCGCGATGCCGAAGTCGATCACCTTCGGGCCGTCCTCGACGACCAGGACGTTCGAGGGCTTGAGGTCGCGGTGGATCAGCCCGGCCGCGTGGATGGACTGGAGGGCCTCCGCGATGCCGGCGACCAGCCAGCGGGTGGCCTCCACCGGCAGCGGGCCGCAGTCCTCGACCAGGTCCTCCAGCGAGGGGGCCGGGATGTACGCGGTGGCCAGCCAGGGCACCCGGGCGTCCGCGTCCGCGTCCACCACGGCCGCGGTGTAGAAGCCGCCGACCGTCTTGGCCGCCTCGATCTCGCGGGCGAAGCGGACCCGGAACAGCTCGTCCTCGGCCAGCTCACCCCGCACGGTCTTGATGGCGACCCGCCGGCCCGACGCGGAACGCGCCAGGTAGACCAGCCCCATCCCACCCGCGCCGAGCCGCCCCAGCACCTCGAAGGGCCCGATCCGCCTCGGATCGTGCGCCGTCAGCTGGTCCACTCCGCTGCCACCTCCCCGTTGTCCGCACCCGCCGCGTGGTGCCGGACCCGATTCTCCAATGCCGCCCCGCGCATATCCAACCTCCCCCACCCGCCGGAACGCGCCGTCCGGGCCCGAACGACGCCCCGGACGGGCCCCTGACCAGCGAGGACGGAACGGCCGGATCCCGACGCCCGCTCCGGGGGCGGCTTGCGCGCGGAGCCCCGGACCGTTCACTTCCGGACGGCACCTCACTCTTCGGCCGCCGTCACGCTCTGTCACCCGATCACCCCTCAGCGGACTCGCCGTCACGCTGTGAGATCAAAGGCACACGGGGGGGCTTCAACAGGGGCTTCGAGGCCCGGTGAATATCCGTCCGAAGTGGTTCATGCCGCTATACCAACCCCCGTGCGGAGTAATAGTCGCATCACCGAATCGCGCCAAGATCGTGCCACGGTAAGCTGACGGCATGACAGGACAAGTTCGCACCGTCGACGGTCGCGTCGCCGGGCGACGCGGACAGGAGACGCGGCAGAAGCTGCTCGATTGCCTCCGCGAGATGCTCAGCACGTCGCCCTATCGGGACGTCAAGGTCATCGACGTCGCCCGTATGGCGGGTACCTCCCCCGCGACCTTCTACCAGTACTTCCCGGATGTCGAGGGCGCAGTCCTCGAAATCGCCGAGGAAATGGCCAAGGACGCCGACCAGCTCAAAGAGCTGGTGGCCGGAAAGTCCTGGGCAGGGAAGTCCGGACCGACCACTTCGGAAGAACTGGTCGACGGATTCCTCGCCTTCTGGCGCAAGAACGACGCCATTCTCCGAGTGGTCACGCTCGGTGCCGCCGAAGGGGACAAGCGGTTCTTCAAGATCCGCATGACGGTCCTCAACGCGGTCGCCAAGCCGCTCGCGGAGGCCGTCAAGGAACTCCAGGCGAAGGGTCAGGCCGACAAGTCGCTCGATCCGAACGCCGTGGCCGGGGCCCTGGTCTCGCTGCTCGCCTCGGCGGCCGAGCACCAGAAGGCCTTCACCTCCTGGGGCGTCAAGGTCAAGGACCTCAAGCCCAACCTCGCTCCCCTGGTGTACCTGGGTGTCACCGGCAAGAAGGCGCCCAAGTAGGACCGTCCTCCGACCCACCATCCGCTCCGCGCGCAGCCCCGGCCTCCTGTCCGGGGACCGACGGACGGCGGCCGTGTCCTCGGGGGAGGTCCGCCGACGTACCGCACGCGCGCCAGACATGCCGGTGGGCGGGCACCCGCGACAGGGTGCCCGCCCACCGGCGTGTTCGCGTCCGGACGGTCTCACGGCGCCGCTCCCGGGGCCGCCAGGGCGCCTCAGGGGGCGCGTGGCGGCACCGGGAGCGGCGCCTTCGGGTCAGCGGCGGTTCGGGTCAGGGGCAGCGCACGACCTGGCCGGCGTAGGCCAGCCCGCCGCCGAAGCCGAAGAGCAGGACCGGGTCGCCGGGCGAGAGCTCGCCGCGCTCGACCAGCTTGGAGAAGGCCAGCGGGATGGAGGCGGCAGAGGTGTTGCCGGAGTGGACCACGTCCCGGGCCACCACGGCGTCCTCGCCGAGGCCCAGCTTGCCGGCGATCGCGTCGATGATCCGCAGGTTGGCCTGGTGCGGGACGAAGCCCTTCAGCTCGGAGGGGTCGATCCCGGCCCGCTCGCAGGCCTGGCGGGCCAGCGGGGCGAGCTGGGTGGTGGCCCAGCGGAAGACCGACTGGCCCTGCTGGCTGATCACCGGGTCCCAGCCGGTGATCACCACGGCGTCGCCCCGCTCCGGCTCGGAGCCCCAGACCACCGGCCCGATACCGGGTTCGGTGCCCTCGTCCTGGGCCTCGACCACCGCGGCGCCCGCGCCGTCGCCGAAGATCACGCAGGTGGAGCGGTCGGTCCAGTCGAGGGTGTCGGACATCCGCTCGGCGCCGATCACCAGGGCGCGGCGGGCCGAGCCGGCCCGGATCGCGTGGTCGGCGGTGGCCAGGGCGTACGAGAAGCCGGAGCAGACCGTGTTGATGTCGTACGCGGCTGGCGAGCGCACGCCCAGCCGGGCCGCCACGGCGGCCGCGGTGTTGGGGCTGCGTTCGATCGCGGTGCAGGTGGCGACCACGACCAGGTCGATCTCGTCCGCCGTCCGGCCGCTGTTGGCGAGCGCCTTCTGCGCGGCCTCGGTCGCGAGGTCGACCAGGGTCTCGTCCTCGGCGATGTGCCGGGTGCGGATGCCCACCCGGGTGCGGATCCACTCGTCATCGGTGTCGACGAGCGCCGTCAGGTCGCTGTTGGTGAGGACCTTGGGGGGCTGGTAGTGGCCGAGTGCCACAATGCGGGAACCGCTCATACTGCCATGGAACCGGGTTACCCGCTGGTCAGCATGGTATGACCGGCGACAGGATCCGCCCCCGCGATCTGTAGGAGGTGGACAAGGACCCTTGCGAGGCCCGGGTTCCGCTTCCCCGGAGGTCAGGCGGCCAGCGCGGTGGCGTCGCCCATCACGATGACCGGATGGGCGTTCGGGTCCAGGGTACGGATCAGCTGGGCCATCTTGTCCTCGGGGATCGACACGCAGCCGTGGGTCGGGCCGTCGTGGTCCACGTGGAGCCAGATGCCGCCGCCCTTCTTGGAGCCCATCGGGCGGCGCGGGTCGAGCGGGGAGTTGCCGGCGACGCGGTTGTAGTTGATCGCGACGACGTAGTCGAAGGAACCGGCCAGCTGGTCGCCGAAGAAGCCCGTGCCGGAGACCACGAAGCTCGGGTCCTTGTCGTACGGGAGCTTGCTTCCCGGGTCCGCCTTGCGGCCGCCCGCGTCGGTGAGCTCGAACACGCCGATCGGGCTGCGCAGGTCGCCCTCGTTGTGATCGGTGGTCCAGCCGTTCTTGCCGTTGTGGCCCTGCCAGGTCTCGCCGGCCAGCCAGCGGCCCTCGGGGGTGCGGCTCCAGAGGACGACGGTGTTCTTGTCGGTGTTCTTGTCCTGGCCGCTGGCGACGACGACCTGGGTGGTCTGCGCGGGGATCTTCGCGGTGAAGGCCGCGCCGAGGCCGGGTATCGCGGCGACCGAGCCGTCCGGGCGGGTCTGGCTGCGGTCGGCGGCCGGGGCCGCGGCGTGCCGGTCGGAGGCGGCCTGGGCGGCCGCGGGGGCCGGGGCGGGCTGGTCGGGCTTGCTGACGCCCTCCGGGCCGGGGCCGTCGGCGGCGGTGACGCCGGGCTTGGCGCCGTCCGGCCCGACGGCGTACCAGCCGGCGGTGGCGGCGACCAGGAGGGCGGTGCCGGCCATCACGGCCTTGCCGTGACGTTTCTGCTTGGCCTTGCGCCGCCGTCCCCGCGCGGCGGTCCGGGCGCCCGCCACGGGCGCCACGGGCGCGGCGGCAAGCACCACGGGCTCGGGCTCGTAGGACGCGGGGTCGTAGGGCTCGGGCTCGTAGGAGACGGGCTCGTACCGGGCGGCCCCGGGGTGGACCGGCTCGGGAGCGGCCGCGGCGTAGTGGACGGGCTCCGGGGCGGGCTCCGCACCGTACGGCCGGAACGGCTGCTCGTAGACCTCGTAGTACCCGTCGGGGCTCTGCCCGTACGGCTGGTACTCGCCCTGGTGGTAGCCCTGCTGGACCGGCTGCCGGTACGACCCGTCGCCCTCGTACTGCTGCTGCGGCATCGGGTCCACCGGCCCCTGCATCGGCTGGTGCGGCGGGTACGCGGTGGCACGATCAGAACCGGACATGCCGTCGATCCTGCCAAACGCCATACCCGTTGGTAAACCCGGGCCCCGTGCGGAGGCGGTGAAGACGACCGCCGCCCGGGCCGGGAACGGCCGGGGCGGCGGGGAGTCGCGCGGGTGGGACGGGGTCAGAGGCGCATCGCCTGCGGGGCCTCGCGGCGCATCGGGTCCGGGCCCTCGTACTCGCGGATGACCTCGTAGCGGGTGTTGCGCTCCACCGGGCGGAAGCCGGCGTCGCGGATCAGCCCGAGCAGGTCGTCGCGGCCGAGCTTGTTCGGGGTGCCGAAGTTGTCCGCGTCGTGGGTGATCTTGTACTCGACCACCGAGCCGTCCATGTCGTCCGCGCCGTGACTGAGCGCCAGCTGGGCGGTGGTGACGCCGTGCATCACCCAGAAGACCTTGACGTGCGGGACGTTGTCGAAGAGCAGCCGGGAGACCGCGAAGGTCTTCAGCGCCTCGGCGCCGGTGGCCATCTCCGTGCGGGCCATCAGCTTGTTGCGCACGACGCCGTCCTTGGAGTCGTGGAAGTCGTGCTGGTAGCGCAGCGGGATGAAGACCTGGAAGCCGCCGGTCTCGTCCTGGAGCTCGCGCAGCCGCAGCACGTGGTCCACCCGGTGGCGGGGCTCCTCGATGTGCCCGTACAGCATGGTGGCCGGCGTCTTGAGGCCCTTGCTGTGCGCGAGGCGGTGGATCCGCGACCAGTCCTCCCAGTGGGTGTCGTGGTCGACGATGTGCTGGCGGACCTCCCAGTCGAAGATCTCCGCGCCGCCGCCGGTCAGCGACTCCAGGCCGGCGTCGATCAGCTCGTCCATGATCTCGTCGGCGGACAGGCCGCTGATCTTCTCGAACCAGTGGATCTCGGTGGCGGTGAAGGCCTTCAGCGAGACGTTCGGCAGGGCCGCCTTCAGCTCCCGCAGCGAGCGCGGGTAGTAGCGCCACGGCAGGGTCGGATGCAGGCCGTTCACGATGTGCAGCTCGGTGAGGGACTCGCTCTCCATCGCCTTGGCGAGGCGGACGGCCTCCTCGATGCGCATCGTGTACGCGTCCTTCTCGCCCGGCTTGCGCTGGAACGAGCAGTACGCGCAGGACGCGTTGCACACGTTGGTCATGTTGAGGTGGCGGTTGACGTTGAAGTGGACGACGTCGCCGTTCTTCTTCGTCCGCACGTGGTGGGCCAGCCCGCCCAGCCAGGCCAGGTCGTCGCTCTCGTAGAGCGCGATCCCGTCCTCGCGGGTCAGCCGCTCACCCGCGTAGACCTTCGCCTCCAGCTCGCGCTTGAGCCCTGCGTCCATGCGGTGCCCCGCCTCCTCCGACTTCGATTCCTTGCCGGAACGAGCGTACGCCTATGCCGACAGCAGCTCGGCGAGCAGTGCCGGGTCGATGTTCCCACCGCTGACCACGGCCGCCACCGCCTGGCCCCCGGTCTCGGCGGCGCGGTGGAAGTAGGCCGCCGGGGCGACGGCCCCGGAGGGTTCGGCGACCAGCCGGCCGCGGCGGGCCAGCACGGCCACGGTGGCCCGGATCTCGTCCTCGGTGACGGTGACGATGTCGTCCACGTAGGCCGTGACGTGCTCGAACGGCAGCACGCCGAGCGACGGGGTGCGCAGCCCGTCCGCGATGGTCCGGTAGGTGTCGGCGACCGGCCACTCGACCCGGCGGCCGGCCCGCAGGCTGGCCCGGGCGTCGGCGGCCAGCTCGGGCTCCACGCCGATCACCCGGATGCCGGGGCGGGTGAGCTTGAGCGCGGCCGCCGTCCCGCCGATCAGGCCGCCGCCGCTGACCGGCACCAGCACGGTGTCCAGCTCGGCGGGGGCGTCCTCGGCGATCTCCAGGCCGACCGTGCCCTGACCCGCGATGATGTACGGGTCGTCGTACGGGGGCACCCAGACGTAGCCGTGCTTCGCGGCCAGCTCGCCGGGCAGGGTGTCCCGCTCCTCCGGCGCGACCACGATCACCTCGGCGCCGAACGATCGGGTGGCCTCCACCTTCACCGCGGGCGAGGTGTCCGGCATCACGATCACGGCCTTGATGCCGAGCTCCCGGGCCGCGTACGCCACCGCCTGGGCGTGGTTGCCGCTGGACTGGGCGACCACGCCCCGGGAGCGCTCGTCCTCGGTGAGGGCGGCCAGCCGGTTGTAGGCGCCGCGGGTCTTGAAGGCCCCGGTCGGCTGGAGGTTCTCGGGCTTCAGCCAGAGCCGCCGTTCACCCTCGGCCGCCCAGGGGGCGGGAACCAGTGGGGTGCGCACGGCGACCCCCGTGATCCGCTGCCGAGCCGCACGCAGCTCCTCCAGACCGACCAGCGCCATACGTCACTCTCCTACAGGAGGAAGTTCACTCACCCGGTTTTCCCACTTGGTGGAGAGTACGACGGTGGTGCGGGTCCGGGCCACGCCCTTCGTGCCCGAGATCCGCTTCACCACCGACTCCAGGCCGGCCACGTCGGCCACCCTGACCTTCAGCATGTAGGAGTCGTCACCGGCGATGAACCAGCAGTCCTCGACCTCGTTGAGGTCCTTCAGCCGGAACGCCACGTCCTCGTGGTCGGCGGCGTCCGTGAGCTGAAGGCCGATCAGGGCCGTGACGCCGAAGCCGAGCGAAGCCGGGTTGACCGTCGCCCGGTAGCCGGTGATGACCCCGGCCTGCTCCAGGCGGTTGATCCGGTCCGTGACGCTCGGGCCGGAGAGCCCGACGAGACGGCCCAACTCGGCGTAGGACGCGCGGCCGTTCTCCCGGAGCGCCTGGATGAGCTGTCTGTCCACCGTGTCCATATACCGTCCGCGTCCTTCCGAACCTCACCAGACCCACAGATCATTATCCGGATTCAAAGGCGCTGCGCGCCGAACGACCCGGATATCGCAGAGAAGATACTCTCCCGCGCCCGGTCTCCTTACTCCCCCTCAGCCGGAGTGCCGTCCGCGGCGGCCGTCCTGCGGCCCGCCGCCCCCAACTCGCCCTCCCAGCGCAGGTACAGGGAATGCGGCACGTCGACGGCGTCCAGCACCCGTCCGGCCACGAAATCCACGAGTTCGCGCACGGTGGAGCCACCGGCGTAGAAACCGGGTGAGGCGGGCAGCACGACCGCCCCCTGTGCGTCGAGCTCCACCAAGTGCTTCAACGTCACCCCGTTGAGTGGTGTCTCGCGCACGCAGACGACGAGCGGGCGGCGCTCCTTGAGGGTGACGCTGGCGACGCGCTGCAGCAGGTCCTTGCTCAGTCCGAGCGCGATCCCGGCGACCGCGCCGGTGGTCGCGGGCACCACGAGCATGCCCTTGGCCGGGTAGGAGCCGCTGGACGGGCCGGCCGCGAAGTCCCCGGCGGGCCAGTAGCGGACGTCGTCCAGGCCCTCGTCGCTCCCGAGCCAGGCGGCCAGGTCGGCGCGCCAGTGGGCGTCCCGGAAGGAGATGCCGGTCTCGTCCAGGATGGTGAGCCGGGCGGCGCGGCTGACGATCAGGTCCACCGCCTCGCCGGCGGCCAGCAGCGCACGGATCACCGAGGCCGCGTACGGCGTCCCCGACGCGCCCGAGACCCCGACCACCCACGGCTGACGCTTCGCAGTTCCCATGGGGCATTTCTATCCGGCTTCGTCCGGTTCGTTCACCCCGCCCTCCGCACCGGACCGGGCCGGGGCGGCGGCCGGGCCGGGCGGGCGCGGCGACCCGGTCCGGTCGAGGGGTCCACGGGGCGGACGGGGGCTGGGAGGATGGGCGCATGGCAGCGACCCTCGTCGACCTCACCCATCAGGTGACCACCGCGATGCCGGTCTACCCCGGCGATCCGGCCGTCCTGCTGGAGCCCGCGCTCACCACGGCCACCGCCGGGGTGAACGTGCTGGCCCTGCACCTCGGCTCGCAGTCCGGGACGCACGTGGACGCGCCGTACCACGTGGACGTCACCTGGCCGACCCTGGACGGGTTGCCGCTGGAGCGGTTCACCGGCCCGGCCGTGGTCGCCGACCTGCGCGGGCTGGAGCCCCGGGCGGCCGTCACCCCCGGACTGCTGGCGCCGGCCCTGGAGCGGGCCGGTGAGGGCACCGTCCTGCTACTGGCCACCGGCTGGGCCCGGCACTGGGGCACCGACGCCTACCTCGCCCACCCCAGCCTGACCCCGGCCGCCGCCGAGGCGATCGTCGCCGCCGGGGTGCGGACGGTCGGGGTGGACGCGCTCAGCGTCGATCCGACCCCCGACCCGGGCCCGGGCGATCCGGCGGTGGCCGCGCTGCTCGCGGACCTCACCGACGAGCACGACCCCGGCGCCGCCGACGAGCCCACGCTCGCCGCCCACCGGGTACTGCTGGGGGCGTCCGGCGGCGGGGTGATCGCCGAGAACCTGACCGACCTGCGGCCGCTGCTGGCGGCCCAGGAGGCGGGGCGGCCGGTGGAGGTCTCGCTGTTCCCTCTGCGGCTGGTCGCGGCGGACGGCGCGCCGGTGCGGGCGGTGGCCCGGCTGGGCTGAACCGGCGGGTAACCTCACCGCACTTGGTCTAGACCATCCCCCGTCAACGCCAGTACGCTTTCCGGCCATGGCTGAGATCATCGGAGTGATCGAGCGAATCTGGCGCTACCCCGTGAAATCCACCGGCGGCGAGCGGCTCGACTCCGTCGAGGTGGACGAACGCGGCCTGGCCGGCGACCGCCTGTACGCCGTCCGCGACGCGGCCGGGAAGCTCGGCTCGGGCAAGAACACCCGCCGCTTCCGCCGGATGGACGGCCTGCTCCGCCTCTCCGCCCGGCTCGGCCACCGGATCGACGGCCCCGAGCTGTTCGATCCGCTCGGCCGCCCGGTCGACCGGCCGAACGCCTTCCTGCGCGCCTACCTCCAGCGCGAGGACGTCGAACTCGCCCGCGAGGACGCCGTCTCGCACTTCGACCGGCTCCCGGTCAGCGTGCTCAGCACGGCCACCCTGGACTGGGCCCGCGAGGCCGTCCCCTTCGCCGTCGTCGACGAACGCCGCTTCCGCCCCAACATCGTGCTGCGCACCCCGCCCGGCACCCCGCCGTTCGTCGAGGACACCTGGCTCGGCCGCCTCGCCTCCGCCGAGGCCCCCGGCAGCGCCCGGCTCTCCTTCGTCGCCTCCAGCGAGCGCTGCGCGATGAGCGGCGCCCCGCAGCCCGGACTGCCGCACGCCCCCGAGATCCTCAAGGCCGTCGTGCACGCCCACGACGGCCGGCTCGACGCCCTCGCCGAGGTCGCCGCGCCCGGCCGGCTGCGGGTCGGCGACCGGCTCGCCCTGGGCTGACCGCCCGGTCGGCGGACGGGCCGGCCCCGCTCAGCCGCGGGGTGCGGCGGCGCCGCCCCCGGACTCCGCCGCGGGCAGGGCGACCGCGCGCAGGTAGGCGTCCGCGAAGATCTCGACGGTCTCCTCCATCGAGGGCAGCCCGGCCCCCGGGACGACCTCCAGCACCGGCCGCATCAGCACGTGGTTGAGCAGCGGGCCGAGCAGCAGCTGGACCAGCACCGACGTCGGCAGCGGTCTCAGCCGGCCGGCCCGCACGTGCGGCAGCAGCAGCCGGTCCAGGCTGTCGAGCGCCCTCGGCAGGTTGACGGCCATCACCCGGGCGGCGGGGCCGTCCGGCCGGCCGAGCAGGTCGGCGAAGACCGCCGGAACGATCCGCGGCTCGTGCGCGAAGGCCGCGACGAAGACGGCGTGGAGCGCCCGCACGACGTCCTCCAGGCGCTCCGGCGGGTCGTCCGCGAGGGCCTCCAGGTCGGGCAGCGCGGAGTGCCGCTCGAAGACGGCGGCGAACAGGCCGTCCCGCCCCTCGAAGACGGTGTGCAGGCTGGGCAGCGAGCAGTCGGCCCGGTCCGCCACCGCGTCCAGGGTGACCTCACCCAGGCCGCGCTCGGCCACCAGCACCGCCGCCGCCGCGATCGCGCGCTCGCGCACCGGCGGCCGTCCGCCCGGATCGACGCCCGCCTCGCGGACCGCCTCGTCCAGCGCCGCCCGGGAGCCGCCGAGCCTGCGCAGCAGCGTGCTGCGGGAGATCCCGGCCGCCGCGGCGATCGCCGTCAGCGGGACGTCGGCGACGTCCTGGCCCCGTTCCTTCGCGGCCGCGAGGGCGGCCGTCACCAGCTCTCTCATGTGAAGCATCGTACTGCTTGACACCTGGAACGGTTCCAGAGATTCTATATATGCAGGTTCCACACGGAAGGTGATCGATCGAACACTGGAAGGGGAGAACCATGAGCGTCGTGATCTCCGGCGGCGGCCCCGCCGGGATGATGCTGGGCCTGATGCTGGCGCGCGCCGGCGTCGAGGTGACCGTGCTGGAGAAGCACGGGGACTTCCTGCGCGACTTCCGCGGGGACACCGTCCACGCCTCCACCGTGCGGCTGATGGACGAACTCGGCCTCGGCGAGAAGTTCGCCGCCCTGCCGCAGAGCCGCCTCGGCAACCTGGTCGTCCAGGTGCCGGGCGTGGGCCCCGTCGCCCTCAGCGCCTACGACCGGATGCGGCCCCCGTACAACTACATCGCCATGATCCCGCAGTGGGACCTCCTGAACTTCCTGGTCGCGGAGGCCCGGCAGGAGCCCGCCTTCACCCTGCGGATGAACACCGAGGCGACCGGCCTGCTCCGCGAGGGCGGCCGGGTGGCCGGCGTCCGGTACCGCACCGGGGACGGCGAGGAGGGCGAGCTGCGCGCCGACCTCACCGTCGCCGCCGACGGCCGGCACTCCACCCTGCGCCGGGCGGCCGGCCTGGTGCCCCGGGAGTTCCCGATACCCTTCGACGTCTGGTGGTTCCGGCTGCCCCGGCACCCCCACGAGCGCTCCGCGCCGCCCAACCTCGTTCCCGGCTTCGGGCACGGCGACATCGCCCTGAGCCTGACCCGCGACGACTACTTCCAGATCGGCTACTTCCGGGCCAAGGGCTCCGACCCGCAGGTGCGCGCCGAGGGCGTCGAACGCTTCCGCGCCCGGATCGCCGCACTGCTGCCCCGGTACGCCGACCGGGTCGACCAGCTGGCCACCCTGGACGACGTCCACCTGCTCGACGCCCGGCTCAACCGCCTGCACCGCTGGTACGCCGACGGGCTGCTGCTGATCGGCGACGCCGCCCACGCGATGTCCCCGGCCGGCGGGGTGGGCATCAACCTCGCCATCCAGGACGCCGTCGCCGCCGCCACCCTGCTCGCCGAACCACTGCGCCGCGGCCGCCCGACCACCGCGGCACTCGTCCGGGTGCAGCGGCGCCGGTGGCGGCCGACAGTGATCATGCAGCGGATGCAGCGGGTCCTGCACAGCCTCATGTTCGAACCGGTGCTCAGCGGCCGGCGGATCGGCCCGCCGCGCCGACTGGTGCTGGCGGCCCGCTTCGTGCCCGGCTTCCGGCAGGGGCTCTCCCGGCTGATCGCCATGGGCCCGCTCCCCGAGCACGCCCCGGCCTTCGCCCGGCGCGACGCCCGACCGCACTCGATCGGGTGAGTGTCGCGGCGGCGCGGCGGGGTCTGCGGCAGGCTTCACGTCGTCGCACCTGACTCGGCGTCAGGACGCACCGGCCACAAGGAGAACCGCATGGCGAACATCCCGAAGAACCTCACGTACACCCGGGAGCACGAGTGGGTGGAGACGGTGGGGAAGGACCGGGTCCGCGTCGGCATCACCGACTACGCGCAGAAGCAGCTCGGCGACATCGTCTTCGTCGAACTCCCCGAGGTCGGCCGCAAGGTCGAGGCCGGCTGGGAGTTCGGCACGGTGGAGTCGGTCAAGTCGGTGAGCGTGCTCTACTCGCCGGTCTCCGGGGTGATCGCCGCGGTCAACACCGACCTGGGCGACGATCCCGAAACGCTCAACTCCGACCCGTACGGCGACGGCTGGATCATCGAGATCACGCCCTCCAAGGCCGCCGAGCTGAAGGAACTGCTCACGGCCGCGCAGTACGAGACCGAGGTCGGCGGGGAGTAGCGCCCCCGGTTCCCCGCGGACCGTCCGTTCGGACGGGCGGTCCGCGGGGAACGACCGTTGGCATGACGATCCCTCACCGCCTGATCGGCACCGGCGACCACCACGTCCTGGTCCTGCACGACTGGTTCGGCACCAGCGCGGGCTGGGGCCCGTTCCTCGACTACCTCGACGGCGACGCCTTCGGCTACGCGTTCCTCGACTACCGCGGCTACGGGCAGCGCAAGGACGCCGCCGGCGCGTACACGCTCGCCGAGATCGCCTCCGACGCGCTCGCCCTGGCCGACCAGCTCGGCTGGGACCGCTTCTCGCTGGTCGGCCACTCGATGGGTGGCAAGGCGGCCCAGCAGGTGCTCGCCGAGGCGCCGTCGCGGGTGCGCAAGCTGGTCGGCCTGGCCCCGGTGCCGGCCGGGCCGTACCCGATGGACGAGGCGGCCGAGGCCCTGTTCCACGGCGCCGCCGAGGACCGGGAGAAGCGCTTCGCCATCCTGGACCTGGTCACCGGCCGACGGGCCGGCCGGGTCTGGCTGGACCACATGGTCGACCAGTCCCTGCGGCTCTCCACCGTCAAGGCCTTCGGCACCTACGTCCACGACTGGACGACCGCCGACCTGCGGCCCCGGATCGACGGCAACCCCGTGCCGGTCAAGGTCATCGTCGGCGAGCACGACCTCGCCCTCTCCACCGAGGTGATGCGCGGCACCTTCCTCACCCACTACCCCAACGCCGAACTGGAGGAGCTCGCCGGCACCGGGCACTACCCGATGTACGAGGCCCCGGTGGCCCTGGCGGTGTCCCTGGAGGGCTTCCTGCACGACTGACGCACCGCCCGCCCCGGGGCCTTCCGTACGATCCGGTGATCATGAACGACCAGGAGCTCTGGCACCGGCTGGACGGACGCGCCCCGGCTGGACGGCTGAGCGCCGGGGAGCCGGGAGCGGTGGCGGGTGCCGTCAGTCGTGGAGGGTGACGCCGGGCAGCGGGTCACCGGCGGCGTCGAACAGCGGGGTCCCGCAGTCGCAGCGCTCGTCGGCCAGGGTCTCGTCCGGCGGCAGTTCCCAGACGTGCGTGCGCGCGCAGTCCGGGCAGTTCAGGCTGATCAGGACCTCCTCGGGCGCCGAGCCCCAGGCCCGCACCGGGAAGCCCTCGTGCAGCAGGCCGTCCGGCTCCTGCCCGCCGGTCCGCGCGACCAGCAGCTCGTAGGCGTCGGTGCCGCTGTGCCACTGCAGGAGCGTGCAGCCGAGACCGCTCAGCACCCCGGCCAAGTGGTCGAGTTGGCGGACCGGGAGGTCACCGCGGCGCAGCGCCGGGTCGGCCTCGGCGGCCTGCCGGACGGCGGTGGTGTCGACGCCCGCCGGCTCCGCCCCGAAGGCCCGGACCCGGCCGGCCGCGAACGCCGCCAGCTCCTCCGGTTCCTCCTCGCCGGTCCAGTCCAGGCCGAACAGCACCTCGTCGATCCGGACCCCGCGGGCCCGCTCGTCGGGGGTCAGCACCAGCTCCGTCAGTTCCGTCAGCTCCGTCACACCGGGCACGTTACCGACTTCCGTGCGGGCCAAGGCCCGTGGGGTCCGCGCTGGTCGCGGGCCGGGTAGACGCTGACGCATGGACCGGAGACCCGCGAGCATGGGGCGTCTCACCCTCGTCGCTTACGTTCGATACATGACAGATGAGCGAGTGGACGGCACGTCGCCGGTGCTGGTGATCGGCGTCTCCGGGGCGGTCGGACGGCACGTCGGGCTTCAGCTCGCGGCCTCCGGGGTGCGGGCGCGGACGCTGCCCGATCGGGGCCTGCTCGCCCCGGCGACGCTGGAGGCGGCGGTGCAGGGCGCCCGCGCGGTGCTGCTGGGATGGCCGTTCCCGACCGCGGACGGGGCGACGGACGCCGTGGGCGTGCTCGCCCGGGAGGTCGGGCGGGTGGTGTTCCTGTCCTCCGCCGTCCCCGGCCGGCCGGAGGGCGCGGTGGAGGCGCTGCTCGCCGGCAGCGGGGTGCCGCACACGGTGCTGCGGGCGCACGGCTTCGCCGCCGCGCTGCAGTGGGCCCCGGAGATCAGGGCCGGGGGCGCGGTGCGGGGCTACGGCGGCGCGGCCGGGCTGAACCCGGTGGACGAGCGGGACGTCGCGGCGGTCGCCGTCCGGGCCCTGGTCGAGGACGGCCACGACGGTGCCCGGTACCTGCTGACCGGCCCGGAGTGCCCCACCCAGGCCGAGCAGGTGGAGATCATCGGCGCGGCCGCCGGCCGGGCGGCCGAGTGGCGGGAGATCACCCGCGAGGCCGCCCGTCGCAGGATGTCCGCCGGGGGCCGGTCGCCGGCCGCCGTCGACGAAGTGCTGGACTTCATCCAGGCCCGGATCACCGCCCCGGAGCCGGCCACCACGACCGTCCTGGACCTCACCGGCCACCCCGCCCGCGGCTTCCGGGCCTGGGCGGACGACCACGCCGCCCTGTTCCGCTGAGCGCGCTCAGACCCCGAGGCCGCGGACGACCAGGTCCACCAGCGCGAAGAAGAACAGCGAGACGCCCACGAAGCTGTTGGTCTGGAAGAACGCCCGGTTGAGCTTCGACAGGTCGTTCGGCTTGACGATGGTGTGCTCGTACACGAACGCGCCCGCGACGACCGCCAGGCCGATCCAGAACGCCGCTCCGGCGTGTGTCAGGACCGCGAACCAGCCCAGCAGCAGCGTGGTGAGGGCGTGGCACACCCGCGCGCCCCGGATGGCCGCCGGGACGCCGTACCGCGCGGGCACCGAACGGACCCCGTTCTCGCGGTCGGACTCGACGTCCTGGCAGGCGTAGATGAGGTCGAAGCCGCCGATCCAGATGCCGACGGCCGCGCCCAGCACGACCGCCTCCCAGGACCAGCTGCCCGTCACCGCGAGCCAGGCGCCGACCGGCCCCATCGCCTGGGCCAGGCCCAGGATCGCCTGCGGGAAGTTCGTGAACCGCTTGCCGTACGGGTAGACCACCATCGGCACCACCGCGACCGGCGCGAGCGCCAGGCACAGCGGGTTGAGCATCGCGGCCGCCCCGAGGAAGACCACCAGGGCGACGGCGGACCCGACGTACGCGGTCCGCAGCGACACGGCGCCGGTGACCAGTTCGCGGGTGGCGGTCCGCGGGTTCCGGGCGTCGATCTCGCGGTCGATGATCCGGTTGGCGGCCATGGCGAAGGTCCGCAGCCCGACCATGCAGACCGTGACGACGAGCAGCTCGCTCCAGTGCACCCGCCGGTCGGCGAGGAACATCGCCGTCAGCGCGGCGATGTAGGCGAAGGGCAGAGCGAAGATCGAGTGCTCGAACACCACGAGGCGCAGGAACGCCCTGGTGCGCCCGGGGGTCTCGGCGGCGGCTGTGCTCACAGTCCGTACTCCTTCCAGCGGCGCGACACCAGGGCGGCGGTCGCCGGGTCCGAGGACACCATCTCGGGCCAGCCGCCGTCCCGGGTGTACCCCTCCTCGGGCAGCTTGCGGGTGGCGTCGATGCCGGCCTTGCCGCCCCAGAACTGCTGGTACGAGGCGTGGTCCAGGTGGTCCACGGGGCCCTCGACCACGGTGAGGTCGCGGCTGTAGTCGACGTTGCCGAAGGCCCGCCAGGCGACTTCCTGGTAGTCGTGCACGTCGCAGTCGGAGTCCACCACGATGATCAGCTTGGTCAGCGACATCATGTGCGCGCCCCAGATCGCGTGCATCGTCTTCTGGGCGTGCTTGGGGTACTTCTTGTCGATCGAGACGATCACGCAGTTGTGGAAGCCGCCGGCCTCGGGCAGGTCGTAGTCGACGATGTCCGGGATGATGATCTTCAACAGCGGCAGGAAGAACCGCTCGGTGAACTTGCCCAGCGGGCCGTCCTCCGTCGGCGGGCGGCCGACCACGATGGACTGGAGGATCGGGCGGCGGCGCATCGTCACGCAGTCGATCTTCAGCGCCGGGAACGGCTCCTGCGGGGTGTAGAAGCCGGTGTGGTCGCCGAACGGGCCCTCGGGGAGCATCTCGCCGGGCTCCAGCCAGCCCTCCAGAACCACCTCGGCGTCGGCGGGCACCTGCAGCGGCACCGTCTTGCAGTCGACCATCCGGACCCGCTCCCCGGCGACGAAGCCGGCGAAGAGGTACTCGTCGATGTCGCCCGGCAGCGGCGCGGTGGCCGCGTAGGTGACGGCCGGGGGGCAGCCGAAGGCGATCGCGACCGGGAGGCGCTCGCCGCGCTTGGCCGCCACCGCGTAGTGGTTGCGGCTGTCCTTGTGGATCTGCCAGTGCATGCCGATGGTGCGGCGGTCGTGCCGCTGGAGCCGGTAGAGGCCCAGGTTGCGGACGCCGGTGTCCGGGTCCTTGGTGTGGGTCAGGCCCAGGTTGAAGAAGGATCCGCCGTCCATCGGCCAGGTGAAGAGGGCGGGCAGCTCGTCCAGGTCGACGTCGTCACCGGTGAGCACGACCTCCTGCACCGGGGCGTCGCCCGGCTTCACGTGCCGGGGCGGGACGTGCGCCATCGAGGCGAGCTTCCCGAAGGCGTCCCGGAAGCCGGTGAAGCCCTGCGGCAGCTCGGGCTTGAGCAGGCCGGCGATCTTCTCGGAGATGTCGTCCGGGCCCTTGAGGCCGAGCGCCTTGGCCAGCCGGCGCTCGGTGCCGAAGACGTTCATCGCGAGCGGCATCGACGAGCCCTTGACGTTCTCGAAGAGCAGCGCCGGACCCTTGGCCTTCTGCACCCGGTCGACGATCTCCCCGACCTCCAGGTGCGGGTCCACCTCCGCCTTGATGCGCTTGAGGTCGCCCTCGCGGTCGAGGGCCCGGAGAAACGAGCGGAGATCGTCGTATGCCATGCCTGTCAGTATCCGCCACCCGATAGCCTGGCTCTGTCAAGGGCCCCTGGAAGGCGCCCGCCGCCGTCGCCGCCCGGGGGGAGATCCCAGCTGTGTTGAGGATTCTTCTGACCATCATCCTGCCGCTCGCGCTCTGGGTCTGGGCGTTCGTGGACTGCCTGACCACGCCCGAGGACGAGGTGAAGCACCTGCCCAAGGTGGTCTGGGTGCTGATCGTGCTGCTCTTCCCCCCGCTGGGCCCGATCGCCTGGCTGATCGCCGGCAAGCAGCGGGGCTTCCTGTCGGCCGCGCCCGCCGGAGCCCACCCGGGGTACCCGGCCGACGACCGCACGGGCCGCGCCGCCCGGCGCGGCGGGCGTCCACTGGCCCCGGACGACGACCCCGAGTTCCTCGCCTCGTTGAAGAAGAGCGACAAAGACCACGAGGACATGCTCAAGCAGTGGGAGGCCGATCTGCGCCGCCGCGAGCGGGAGCTGCGCGACGGCGACGAGCCCGAGGACGGCAGGAAGAGCTGATCGGAGCGGGTCCGCCCGCTCGCCCGGACAGCCCACCCCCACGGTGCGGGGTGGGTTTCGGCGTTTTTGGCGCTTCCCTACGACTCCGCACGCCCTCACCCGGACGGCGGCCCGTCGGCGACCCGGCTTGAGCGGGCCTTGAGCGCGGCGCAAGAGGGCTGGCCTACATTACTGAAAGACGGCCCTGACCTGCGCTTTCCTTCATGCTCAGATCATCGGACCATCATCTGTTCGACAACCCCCGGTATCCGAATGAACACCGAGCGCTCATTGACCGAACCGACCGCTTCTGTGCAGGCCTGACAGCTAAACGAACTCGACCTTGTACGGAATCGACGCCGAAACCAGCGCACGGCCCCTCGTACAGTCATAAGTGAAGAAAGTGATTCGCAGCCGGGGGCACAGCAGACGTTGGCTGTCGGACAGTTCCCTCACCCTTGGAGTGGTTCGAGATGACGGTTGTGCATGAGGCGCCGGTCGACGGCGAGGTCCCGGAGGTCCCGGCCGACGCCCGCGGGCGGGTCGCCGAGCTGCACGAGCTGCGCGAGAAGGTCCGCCGCGGCCCCAGCGACAAGGCCACCGAGGCCCAGCACGCCAAGGGCAAGCTGACCGCCCGCGAGCGCATCGAGCTGCTGCTGGACGAGGGCTCCTTCCAGGAGGTCGAGCCGCTGCGCCGGCACCGCGCCCAGGGCTTCGGCCTGGAGGCCAAGAAGCCGCACACCGACGGCGTGATCGTCGGCTGGGGCACCGTGCACGGGCGCACCGTCTTCACCTACGCGCACGACTTCCGGATCTTCGGCGGCGCACTGGGCGAGGCCCACGCGCAGAAGATCCACAAGATCATGGACATGGCCATCGCGGCCGGCGCCCCGCTGGTCTCGCTGAACGACGGCGCCGGCGCCCGCATCCAGGAGGGCGTCACCGCCCTGGCCGGCTACGGCGGCATCTTCCAGCGCAACACCAAGGCCTCCGGCGTCATCCCGCAGATCTCGGTGATGCTCGGCCCGTGCGCCGGCGGCGCCGCGTACTCCCCCGCGCTGACCGACTTCGTCTTCATGGTCCGCGAGACCTCGCAGATGTTCATCACCGGCCCGGACGTGGTCCAGGCCGTGACCGGCGAGAAGATCACCCAGAACGGCCTCGGCGGCGCGGACGTGCACGCCGGCGTCTCGGGCGTCTCCCACTTCGTCTACGACGACGAGCAGTCCTGCATCGAGGAGGTCCGCTACCTCCTGTCGCTGCTGCCGCAGAACAACCGCGAGATGCCGCCGTCCGTGGTGAGCGAGGACCCGGTCGCCCGGCGCAACGACAGCCTGCTGGACCTGGTGCCCGCCGACGGCAACCGCCCGTACGACATGCGCAAGGTGATCGAGGAGGTCGTCGACCACGGCGAGTACCTGGAGGTCCACGAGCGCTGGGCCACCAACGTGCTCTGCGTGCTCGCCCGGATCGACGGCCACGTCGTCGGCATCATCGCCAACCAGCCGCAGTCGCTGGCCGGCGTGCTGGACATCAACGCGAGCGAGAAGGCCGCCCGCTTCGTCCAGATGTGCGACGCCTTCAACATCCCGCTGGTCACCCTGCTCGACGTCCCCGGCTTCCTGCCCGGCGTGGACCAGGAGCACGGCGGCATCATCCGCCACGGCGCCAAGCTGCTGTACGCGTACTGCAACGCCACCGTGCCGCGCATCTCGCTGATCCTGCGCAAGGCCTACGGCGGCGCCTACATCGTGATGGACTCCCGCTCGATCGGCGCGGACCTGTCCTACGCCTGGCCGACCAACGAGATCGCCGTGATGGGCGCCGAGGGCGCGGCCAACGTCATCTTCCGGCGCGAGATCAACGCCGCCGAGGACCCGGACGCCATGCGCGCCCAGAAGATCAAGGAATACAAGAGCGAGCTGATGCACCCGTACTACGCGGCCGAGCGCGGCCTCGTGGACGACGTCATCGACCCCGCCGAGACCCGCCAGGTGATCGCTTCCGCCCTGGCCATGCTCCGCACCAAGCACGCCGACCTGCCCAGCCGCAAGCACGGCAACCCGCCGATGTGACGGCCGGCCGCACCGCGGCGGTCCGCACCGCCGCGCACCCACCTCAGACCACAGCCACCGGGGGAGAAACCAGGACATGACCGCTTCCGCCGAACCCCTCGTCCGCATCGTCCGCGGCAGCCTCACCGACGAGGAACTCGCCGCCCTGACCGCCGTCCTCGCCGCGCGTGCCGCCGTCGCGCAGCAGGCCGCCGCCACCGCGCCGGTCGAGCCGATCGCCAGCTGGCAGCGCCTGGAGCGCCGCCCGGCGTACTACTCGCCGTTCAGCTGGCAGCAGGCCGCCTGACGGCTCACGGCCCCCGGGCCCGTCGTGCCGACGGCCGGTCACCCACCCCGGGTGACCGGCCGTCGGGCGTTCCCCCGGCTCCGTTCCACGGCCCTCCGGCCGGTCGGCCGGGGCCCGGAGCGGCCCGCGGAGGGCTCGGTAGGATGCCTACCGGACGGTATGCGTCCGCCACCCATTCCGCCCCCATAGGATCGGCCGCTGCCGAGACCAGAACTTTCCAGGGAGGCTGCGATGGCCAGGCAGGCCCGCGCGCTGGCGACCCGCCAGGCGGTACTCGTCGCGGCGGCCGAGGTGTTCGACGAGCGGGGCTACGCCGCCGCCACGATGTCCGAGATCCTGGAACGGGCCGGCGTCACCAAGGGCGCGCTGTACTTCCACTTCCGCTCCAAGGAGGAGCTGGCGCTCGCCGTCATCGAGGGGCAGGGCGTCTTCATCTCCGGCTGGGCACCCGTCTCGGACAGCCCGATGCAGAACCTGATCGACCTCGGGTACGCCTTCGCCCGCGCGCTGCGGACCGACCCGCTGGTGCGCGGCAGCATCCGGCTGACGATCGAGCACGGCAGCTTCACCCAGCCGCAGCTCGCGGCCTACCAGGGCTGGATGGACACGGTCCGCGCGCTGCTGGCGCAGGCCCGGGAGGCCGGCGAGCTCCACCCGGGGGTCGACCTGACCGCGGCCGCCGGGGTGATCCAGGGGGCCGTCACCGGCATCCAGCTCAGCTCCCAGGTGCTGGCCGACCGGCAGGACCTGATCCGTCGGCTGGCCGACCTCTGGACGCTGCTGCTGCCCGGGCTGGTCCAGCCGCACGCGCTCGCCCGGCTGAGCCTCGCCGAGCGCGTCTGAGCCACCGGGCGGGGCCGACGGCCCCGGCGGTCCGGGCCCGGCCGACCGGGATCAGACCCGGTAGCCCGTCCTGCGCTCGGCTCCCACCAGGGCCGGCAGCGCGGCCGTCCACAGCCGGCTCACGGTCTCCGGCCCGGGCCGACCGGTCTCCTCCCCCGCGAGCAGCACCTGGCCGGCCGCCACCGCGGTGAGCAGTTCGGCCGCGGCCCGCCGGTCCACCCCCGGGCACAGCTCACCGGCCCCGGCGGCGCGGTCCAGCAGCCGGTGGACGACCGCGGTGAGGCTGCGCCAGGCGGCGTCGGGGCCCACCGCGGCGGGCTGCCCGTCCGGCTCCTGCGGGGCGCCGTCCCGGCGCGGGCCCTGGCGGCCGAGCCGCACCCCGGCCCGCACCACCACGTCCTCGCGCAGCATCCGGGCCAGCTCGTGCGAGAAGTCGATCAGTCCCTGGAGGGCCGGGCCGTCGGAGCGCAGCGCGCGCAGCGCGGCCGAGCCGATCTCCCGGCCGGAGGCGATGCGCACCCCGTCGGCGAGGGCCTGCTTGGACACGAAGTGGAAGTAGAGGGCCCCCTTGCTCACCCCCGCCCGGCGGCTGATGTCGACCAGGCTGGCGGCCTCGAAACCCACCCGCGCGAAGGCCTCCGCGGCAGCGAGCAGTACGGCCTGCCGGGTCCGCCCAGCCCGTTCCTGCTTGACCACTGGCCCCCTCCGGACTCGGCCGGGCGCGATCCCCGCCCCACCCGGCTGCTGTCGGCGCGGCCCCTGCCGGGGCAGCGCTCGCATGCGGACGGAACCTTCCGAAACCGCATGGTTGGTATCTAATCTAGCGCCTGCTTCGCCCCCGCCGTCCAGCGGGGACGGGCCCCCATCGATGGTCCGCGCTCCCCCGAACGGGCATTCCCCCAGCCCAGGGGCCAGGTAGCGTGGTCGAGCCGGAGAGCGCGGACTGGGCACCCCCAGTCGCCGAAGACAAACCGGGTGGTATGTATGTTTTGCTCGGACGGCCATGGCGGCCGCTCCGACCGACACCCTGAAGCGGGGGCCAGTCATGCCATCGATCGTAGAACCGGACCCGGACGGCCCGTACGCCCACCCCGGGCCGGGCAGCGGCGGCTTCGACTTCCACGACGGCCCCGCGACCGGCTACGACTTCCACGACCGGACCGTCTCCCGGCACCTGGTGCACCGCGCCTCGGTGTCCGAGGTGTTCCTCACCGGCTGGCAGGCCACCGGCCCGCACGACTTCCTGCTCGGCGCCCAGTGGCCCCGGCTGCACGGCTTCTACCGGCTGCCCGGCGACCGCTACCACGACCCGGTGCTGCTGGCCGAGACGATCCGGCAGGCCGGACTGCTGATCGGCCACGCCGGGTTCGGGGTGCCGCGCGGCCACCACTTCGTCATGGAGGACCTCTCCTACGCGCTCGACGGGCCCGGACTGCCCGGCCTGGCCGTCACCGCCGGCCCCGCCTCGCTGATGCTGGCCGTCGGCTGCGAGGACGTCCGGATGCGGCCCGGCGAACTGGTGTCGCTGCGGGTGCGCGTCGACGTCACCCGGGACGGCCTGCCGATCGGCCGCGGCAGCGGCCGGCTGCGGGTCGTCTCCCCCTCCTCGTACGCCCGGCTGCGCGGCCCCGC
>NZ_JBEZUT010000074.1:0-29930 GCF_040636595.1 Kitasatospora sp. NPDC036755 | reverse complement strand
CGGCTCGAAGACGTGGGCCGCCGTGCTGTCCGGGAACGGCTACCGGATGATGCTCCAGGAGTGGAACCGCGAGCCGCTGGAGCGGGGCGCGCCGATCACCCGCACCGACCCGCCGCTGACCGTGGACCAGCTCGCCGCCGTGGTGAAGGACCCGCGCTGGAAGCGGGTCATGGCGGCCATCCCGGACCGGCGCGCGGGGAAGCCGACCCCGCTGCCCGGAACGACCCAGGTCACCGTCCCGCCGCCGGTCGCGGACGGCCCGGCGACCCTCCCGCCGTCGCTCATGGGGAGCCTCGCGCCCCTCCCGCCGACCCCTTTCCGGCCGCTGCCCGAGGGGTCCGCGGCGACCGTCGCCCCGCCCGCCGCCGGGGGGCCGGCGAGCGGCCCGGCGTCCTCCGCCCTGCCGGGCTTCCCGACGGCCCCGGCGACCGGACCGGCCACCCTGCCGGGCTTCCCGACCCCCGGGAACTGAACTCCGCTCAGCTCGCGGGACGGTTGCGCTCGTACACCAGGCGCAGGCCGATCAGGGTCAGCCAGGGCTCGTGCACGTCGATGGTGGTGGCCTCGCCGAGGACGAGCGGGGCCAGGCCGCCGGTGGCGATCACCTGGACGTCGTCCGGGTCCTTGGCGAGCTCCCGGGCCATCCGCTCGACCAGGCCGTCGACCTGGCCGGCGAAGCCGTAGAGGATGCCGGACTGCATGCCCTCGACGGTGTTCTTGCCGATCACGTTGCGCGGGCGGGCCAGCTCGATCTTGCGCAGCTGGGCGCCGCGGACGCCGAGCGCCTCGACCGAGATCTCGATGCCGGGGGCGATCGCGCCGCCGACGTAGTCGCCGCGCGCGTTGACGGCGTCGAAGGTGGTCGCGGTGCCGAAGTCGACCACGATGCACGGGCCGCCGTACAGGTGGTTGGCGGCCAGCGCGTTGACGATCCGGTCCGCGCCGACCTCCTTGGGGTTGTCCATCAGGACGTGCACCCCGGTCTTCACGCCGGGCTCCACGATCACCGCGGGGACGTCGCCGTAGTAGCGGCGGGTCACCTCGCGGAGCTCGTGGAGCACGGCGGGGACGGACGAGCAGATCGCCAGGCCCTCCACCGCGGCCTCCCGGACCGCGGTGTGGTTGCCCATCAACCCCTGCAGCAGCACGGCCAGTTCATCGGCCGTGCGGCGCGAATCGGTGGAGATCCGCCAGTGTTCCACCACGTCCTCGCCGTCGAACAGGCCGAGTGTGGTCTGGGTGTTGCCGACGTCGATGGTGAGGAGCATGGGGCGCTTTCTGTGAGTCGGGACGGGTCTTCGTTCGACCTGACGGTCAGGCGCGCAGGTCCAGGCCGATGTCCAGGATCGGCGAGGAGTGGGTGAGCGCGCCCACGGCCAGGTAGTCGACACCAGTCTGGGCGACCTCGCGCGCACCGGCCTGGGCCAGTCCGCCGGAGGCCTCCAGCTTCGCCCGGCCGGCCACCAGCGCGACGGCCTCCTTCAGCTGTCCGACGGTGAAGTTGTCCAGCAGGATCAGGTCCGCCCCGGCCTCCAGCACCGGCGGGATCTGCTCCAGGGTGTCCACCTCCACCTCGACCGGCAGCTCCGGGTACGCGGCCCGGACGGCCCGGAAGGCCTCGGCCACGCCGCCGGCCGCGATCACGTGGTTGTCCTTCACCAGCGCGGCGTCCGAGAGCGCCATCCGGTGGTTGGCGCCGCCGCCGCAGCGCACCGCGAACTTCTCCAGCGCGCGCAGGCCCGGGGTGGTCTTGCGGGTGTCCCGGACCACCGCGCCGGTGCCCTCCAGGGCGTCCGCCCAGGCGCGGGTGGCGGTGGCGATGCCGGACAGGTGGCAGAGCAGGTTGAGCGCGCTGCGCTCGGCGGTCAGCAGGTCGCGGGTGCGGGAGCGGACCGAGAGCAGCACCTGGCCGGCCTCCACCCGGTCGCCGTCCTCGACGTGCCGCTCGACCTCGAACTCCTCCTCGCAGACCAGCGACACGACCGCCTCGGCGACCCGCAGGCCCGCCACCACGCCGGCCTGGCGGGCGGTGAAGTCGGCGGTCGCGACGGACTCGGCGGGCACGGTCGCCACCGAGGTGACGTCCTCGCCGCCGGCCAGGTCCTCGGCCAGCGCCAGGGTGGCGATGTCCTCGACCTCGACCGGGTCCAGCCCGGCCCGCTCCAGCAGCTCGGCCAGCTGCGGGTCCAGGCCGGTCTCGTACCCCTCGCCGTCCCCGCAGGCGCAGCCGTCGCCGCAGCCGCCGGCCATCGGGAGTTCCTCGTGGGAGTGGGTCATGGTTCTACTGCTCCTCAGGGGTGCTGACCGGGCCGCCGTCGGCGGCGAGGGTGGTGATCAGGTGGCGCCGCCAGTGGGCGTCGTCGCGCTCGGGGAAGTCCTCGCGCCAGTGGCAGCCGCGGGTCTCCTCGCGCTGCCGGGCGGCCGCGACCAGGGCGGTGGCGACCGTCAGCAGGTTGGCGGCCTCCCAGGTCTCCACCCGGGGGTCGGCCGGCTTCTCCTCGGCCACGTGCGCGTACGCCTGCTCGGCGAGCAGGACCAGGCCCGCCGCCGCGTCGGCCATCGAGGCGGCCGAGCGCAGCACGCCGGCGCCGCGCGACATCAGCCGCTGGATCTCGGCGCGCGCCTCGGAGGCCGGCAGCGGGACCGCGTGCGCGGACCGGACGGCCTCGACGTCCACGGTGCGCTCGGGCAGTCCGCCGGCCGCGTGCCGCTCGGCCAGGTCGGCGGCGATCCGCTCGGCGAAGACCAGGCCCTCCAGCAGGGAGTTGGAGGCCAGCCGGTTGGCGCCGTGCACCCCGGTGCAGGCGACCTCGCCACAGGCGTACAGGCCCGGGACGGACGTCCGGCCGTGCGGGTCGGTGACGACCCCGCCGGAGGCGAAGTGCGCGGCCGGGGAGATCGGGATCGGCTCGGTCACCGGGTCGATGCCGTGCGAGCGGCAGGTGGCGAGGATGGTCGGGAAGCGCTGTTCCCACATCGCGGCGCCGAAGTGCCGCCCGTCCAGGTACATGTGGTCGGTGCCGCGCTCCTGCATGCGCCGGGTGATCGCCTTGGCGACGATGTCGCGCGGGGCCAGTTCGGCCAGTTCGTGCTGCCCGACCATGAACCGCACGCCGTCCGCGTCCACCAGGTGGGCGCCCTCGCCGCGCACGGCCTCGGAGATCAGCGGCTGCTGGCCCTCGGCCTCCGGGCCGAGCCAGAGCACGGTCGGGTGGAACTGGACGAACTCCAGGTCGGTGACGGCGGCGCCGGCCCGCAGGGCGAGCGCCACACCGTCGCCGGTGGAGACGGCCGGGTTGGTGGTGGCGGAGAAGACCTGGCCCATGCCGCCGGTGGCGAGCACCACCGCGCGGGCCCGGACGGCGCCGACGCCGTCGCGGGTGCCCTCGCCCATCACGTGCAGGGTCAGGCCGGCGGCGTGGCCCTCGGCGTCGGTCAGCAGGTCCAGGACGAGGGCGTGCTCGATCAGTTCGAGGTCGGGGTCGGTGCGGACGGCGGCGACCAGGGCGCGCGAGACCTCGGCGCCGGTGGCGTCCCCGCCCGCGTGCACGATCCGGCGGCGATGATGGCCGCCCTCGCGGGTGAGCAGGATCTCGCCGTCCTCGCCGCGGTCGAAGTCGGCACCGGCCGCGATCAGCCGGCGGACGGCGTCCGGGCCCTCGGTGACGAGGGTGCGCACGGCCTCCTCGTCACAGATGCCGGCGCCCGCCACCAGGGTGTCGTCCAGGTGCTGCTCGGGGGTGTCGCCCTCGCCCAGGGCGGCGGCTATGCCGCCCTGGGCCCAGCGGGTGGAACCCTCGTCCAGCATCGCCTTGGTGACCACCATGGCCCGCAGGCCGGCCTTGCGGACGTTGAGCGCGACGGTGAGGCCGGCCACCCCGGATCCGACCACGACCACGTCGGTGGTGGCGGTCCAGCCGGGGGTCGGCGCGGTGAGGCGGTGCGTGACGGACATGGCTCAGTGGCTCCTTCAGCGGGCGCCGGCGGTGGCCGCGCCGGTGCGGTCACCGTACGCCCTGTCACCGCGGAGCAGTCCGGTGCCCTCCGGGGCCTCGGCCGGGTCCCCGCCGAAGCCGGTGATCCGGTTGTGCCCGTCCACGAAGACGACCTTCGGCTCGTAGCCCTTGGCCTCGGCCGTGTCCATCTGCCCGTAGGCGATGAGGATGACGAGGTCGCCGGGGTGGACCAGGCGGGCGGCGGCGCCGTTGATGCCGATCACGCCGGAGCCGCGCGGGCCGGCGATGGTGTAGGTCTCCAGCCGGGCGCCGTTGTCGATGTCGACGATGTGGACCAGCTCGCCGGGGAGCAGGTCGGCGGCGTCGAGCAGGTCCTCGTCCACCGTGACGGATCCCACGTAGTGCAGGTCGGCCTGGGTCACGGTGGCCCGGTGGATCTTGGACTTGAGCATGGTGCGGAGCATTGCGGGTCACGCCTCCTGTGAGTGCATGCCTGAAGGGGATTGCTGTCGGTACTACCGAACGATGATGCGGACGTTGTCGATCAGGCGGGTCGGGCCCACCTTCGCGGCGACGGCCAGCACCGCCTCGCCCTGGAAGTCGTCCGCCGCCTCCGAGAAGTCGTGCGGGTCGATCAGGGCGAGGTAGTCCAGGGTGACGCCCTCGGCGCCGTCCAGGACGGCCGAGGCGGCCTCGCGGACGGCCTTCGGGCCCTGCGCGGCGGCGTCCCGGCCCGCGAACAGGGCCTTGGAGAGGACGAGCGCCCGGTCGCGCTCCTCCGCCGAGAGGTAGCGGTTGCGCGAGGACAGCGCCAGGCCGTCCTCCTCGCGGACGGTCGGCACGCCGACGATCTCGACGTCGAAGTCCAGGTCCGCGACCATCCGCTGGATGATCGCCAGCTGCTGGGCGTCCTTCTCGCCGAAGAACGCGAAGTCCGGGTCCGTGATGTGCAGCAGCTTGGCGACCACGGTCAGCACGCCGTCGAAGTGGCCGGGCCGGGTGGCGCCCTCGTAGCGCTCGCCCATCGGGCCCGCCACCATGCGCACCTGCGGCTCGCCGTTCGGGTAGACCTCCTCGGCGGACGGCGCGAACACCACGTCGGCGCCGCTCTCCTCGGCCAGCTTCACGTCCTCGTCGAGGGTGCGCGGGTAGCGCTCCAGGTCCTCGCCCGGGCCGAACTGGAGCGGGTTGACGAAGACCGTCACCGCGACCCGGCCGTCCCGGCCGACCTGCTTGCGGGCGGCCCGGATCAGCGCGGCGTGGCCCTCGTGCAGCGCGCCCATCGTCATCACGACCGCGTTGTCCACCGGCTGCTCGTCCGGCCAGAACGCGGCCTCGAAGTCGTCCACGGTGCGGGTGACGACGGCCCGGTGGACCTTCGGCGTCCGCTGGGGCTTGTTCGACTGCTTACCGCGTGCCATCTAGCGCTTCTCCTCGTTCAGTACGTCCAGCAGCGCCGCCGCCGACGTTTCGTCGATCGTTCCGTTGGCGAGTGCCCGCTGCGCGGTGGCGCGGGCCATCGCCCGGTAGGCCGCCGGGATGTCCGGGGACACCGTACTGAGCTGCGCCAGGTGGCGCCGCACGGTGCCCGCGTCGCCCCGGGCGACCGGGCCGGTGAGGGCCGCGTCGCCGGCCCGCAGGCTGTTGTCCAGGGCGGCGCCCAGCAGCGGGCCGAGCATCCGGCCGGGCTCGGCGACGCCGGCCGTGCGCAGCAGGTCCATCGCCTGCGCGACCAGGGTGACCAGGTGGTTCGCGCCGTGCGCGAGGGCGGTGTGGTACAGCGGGCGGACCCCCTCGGGCACCCACTCCGGCTCGCCGCCCATCTCCACCACCAGGGCCTCGGCGACCGGCCGCAGCTCCTCCGGGGCGGTCACGCCGAACGGGCAGCCGGCCAGCCGCGCCAGGTCCACCGAGGTGCCGGTGAAGGTCATCGCCGGGTGCAGGGCCAGCGGCAGCGCCCCGGCCCGGGTGGCGGGCTCCAGGACGGCCACGCCGTGCGCGCCGGAGGTGTGCACGACCAGCTGGCCGGGGCGGACCGCGCCGGTGGCGGCCAGCCCGGCCACCAGGTCGGCCAGCGCGTCGTCGGGGACGGTCAGCAGCACCAGGTCGGCGGCGGCCAGCACCTGCGGCGGGGTGACGACCCGCACGCCCGGCAGCAGCGCCTCGGCCCGGCGGCGGGAGGTGGCGGACACCCCGGAGGCGGCGACCACGGTGTGCCCGGCGAGCTGGAGCGCCGCGCCCAGCGCGGGGCCGACCCGGCCGGTGCCGACCACGCCGACGGCCAGCCGGGCCGGGCGGTTGCCCGGGTCACCGGGATCGCCGTACGGGGCGAACTCGCTGAAGTCGGACGAACCCATGTCCACCCTTGTCCTGAATGACCGTTCCGGTCCTCGACGGGTACCGGACGTACCGCCCCAGTGTACGGGCGTCGCTAGTCCGAGGCCCCGGCCCGGATCAGTCCGGCCTCGTACGCCAGCACCACGGCCTGGACCCGGTCGCGCAGGCCCAGCTTGGCCAGGATCCGGCCGACGTGGGTCTTCACGGTGGCCTCGGAGAGCACCAGCCGGGCCGCGATCTCGCCGTTCGACAGGCCCTGGGCGACCAGCAGGAACACCTCCCGCTCGCGTTCGGTCAGCGGGCCGAGGACGTCCGAGCCGGGCGCGCTCTGCGGGGTGGGCAGCACCTCGGCGAAGCGGTCGATCATCCGGCGGGTGGTGGTCGGGGCGACCACGGCGTCGCCGCCGTGCACCGCGCGGATCGCGGCCACCAGCTCCGTCGGCGGGACGTCCTTGAGCAGGAAGCCGCTGGCACCGGCCTTGAGCGCGGCGAAGGCGTACTCGTCCAGGTCGAAGGTGGTGAGGATGAGCACGTGGGGGGCGTTGGGCAGCGGGCTGCCGTCCTCGGCCAGGCAGATCCGGCGGGTCGCCTGGACGCCGTCCAGCCGCGGCATCCGGACGTCCATGAGGATCACGTCCACCTCGGTGTGCCGCAGCTTCTCCAGGGCCTGCGCGCCGTCGCCCGCCTCGGCGGCGATCTCGATGTCGCCCTGTGACTGGAGGATCATCCGGAAACCGGTGCGCAGCAGTTCCTGGTCGTCGACGAGCATCACGCGGATGGTCAAGGTGGGACTCCTTGGAGGGGGTGGACGACGGACGGGGCTAGTGGGCCGCCTTGAGCGGCAGGACGGCGCGGATCCGGAAGCCGCCGCCGGGGCGGGGGCCCACGTCGAGGCTGCCGCTGACCATGCCGACCCGTTCGCGCATGCCGATCAGGCCGTGGCCGAGGCCGTCCGCGCCGCCGGCGGTCAGGTGCTCGTCGGTGCTGCCGCGGCCGTCGTCCTCCACCAGGACGGCCAGCTCGCGCTCGCCGAAGTCCACCGCGACCCGGGCGTGCGCGTCGGGGCCGCCGTGCTTGCGGACGTTGGTGAGCGCCTCCTGGACGATCCGGTAGACGGTCAGCTCGACGCCGCGCGGCAGCTCGCGCGGCTGCCCGGAGGTGGCGTAGTCCACGTCGAGTCCGGCCGTGCGGACCTGCTCCAGCAGCTCCGGCAGCTCCTCGACGCCCGGCTGCGGAACGTACTCCTCGGCCTTGGTGTCGGAGGTGCGCAGCACGCCCAGCAGGCGGCGCATCTCGACCAGCGCCTGGCGGCCGGTGGAGGCGATGGTGCCGAGCGCCTCCTTCGCCTGCTGCGGGGAGTTGTCCATGACGTACGCGGCGCCGTCGGCCTGGACGATCATCACCGAGACGTTGTGCGCGACCACGTCGTGCAGCTCGCGGGCGATCCGGGCCCGCTCGGCGGCGACCGCCACCTTGGACTGGGCGTCCCGCTCGCGTTCCAGCCGGGCGGCGCGGTCCTCCAGCTCGGTCAGGTAGGCGCGGCGCACCCTGGTCAGCCGGCCCCAGGCCCAGCAGAGGATGAACGGCGTGCTCATCAGCAGCGTGATCAGCGCCGCCTCGCCGAAGCCGTAGGGGCGGGTGTGGGCGTCGCCGGCCCGGTCGAAGACCGTCTTCACCGGTTTCATCTGCCAGAACACCAGCGGCCCGGCGGCCAGGCCGGCCGCCAGGGCCAGCCGGGAGGTCCACTTCCGGCCGAAGGCGGCGCCGGTGTAGGCGAAGACCAGGTAGGCGATCGAGGAGAAGCCGGGGGCCACGTTCACGGCCACCTGGCCGACGCCGATGCCGGCGGCGGTGGCCACCGTGAGGTCGGGGTAGCGCCGCCGGAAGACCATCAGCAGCGGCAGCACCACGGCGACCGCGATCGAGACGTCGAAGCGCCAGCCCTCGTCGAGGGCGGCCTCGTTCGGGATCAGTCCGAAGAAGAGCACGATCGCCGCCCATGCGGCGTCGACCACCATGGGGTGACGGCGGAGCCAGGCGTTGAGTCGATGCACGTGTCCAGCGTAGGCAGTCGCTTGGCGTGCCCAGGTCCGCCGGTAGGGCGATCCGTCCTACTCCGTAGGTCGGAGAAGCACCCGCTCCGATGGGGAGGGCCCGCCCCCGGCCCGGTAGCGTCGCCTCCCATGACTTGGACGCGGTGGGCACCCGCCATGGAACAGGCCCTGTACGAACCGGGGCGGGGGTTCTACCGCAGGCCGGAGGGCCCGGCCGGGCACTTCCGCACCTCCGTGCACGCCTCGCCGAGGTTCGCCCGTGCGGTGGCCCGGCTGCTCCTGGAGGTTGACGAGGCCCTCGGCCGTCCGGAGGAGCTGGCCCTGGTCGACGTCGGGGCCGGGCGGGGCGAACTGCTCACCGGTGTCCTGGCCGAGCTGCCCGCGCCGGTGCTGGCGCGGCTGCGCCCGTACGGCGTGGAGATCGCCGGGCGGCCGGACGGTCTGCCGTCCACAGCCCTGTGGACGGACGAGCCGCCGCGAGGGGTGACCGGGCTGCTGTTCGCCAACGAGTGGCTGGACAACGTCCCGCTGGACGCCGGGGAGGTGGACGAGGACGGGGTGCTGCGCTACGTCGAGGTGGACACCGCGACCGGCGACACCCGGCTCGGCGAGCCGGTCTCGGCGGCCGACGCGGCCTGGGCCGAGCGCTGGTGGCCGGTCGCGGAGCCCGGCGAGGCGGTGGAGTTCGGCGGCCCCCGGGACGCCGCCTGGGCGCGGGCCGTGGCCGGGCTGGAGCGCGGCCTGGCCGTCGCCGTCGACTACGGGCACACCGCCGGGCGGCGCCCGCCGTTCGGCACCTACGCCGGCTTCCGGGACGGCCGGGAGGTGTCCCCGGTGCCGGACGGCTCCTGCGACGTCACCGCCCACGTCGCGCTGGACTCCGCCGCCGTGCCCGGTCTCCACAGCCTGTGGACGACGCAGCGGGAGGCGCTGCGGGCGCTCGGCGTGAGCGGCGGGCGCCCGCCGCTCACGCTGGCCGGCAGCGACCCGGCCGGCTACCTGCGGGCGCTGAGCGCCGCCGGGGAGGGTGCCGAGCTGACCGACCCGGGCGGACTGGGCGCCTTCGGGTGGCTGGTGCAGGCCGTCCGCATGACGGAACCGGTGAGCTTGGCGGGCCTGGCGGGATGGCAGACTCTGGGGGCATGAGGGAGACCACGGTCGGCATCGGGGCGGGAGCCGAGAACTTCACCGGCGCGGCGGGCACCACCGACATGGTGCTCAACATCGGCCCGCAGCACCCGGCCACCCACGGCGTGCTGCGGCTGCGGATGCTGCTCGACGGCGAGCGCATCGTGAGCGCCGAGCCGGTGATCGGCTACATGCACCGGGGCGCGGAGAAGCTGTTCGAAGCCCGGGACTACCGGCAGATCATCATGCTGGCCAACCGGCACGACTGGCTCTCCGCCTTCTCCAACGAACTCGGCGTCGTCACGGCCGTCGAGCGGATGCTCGGCATGGAGGTCCCCGAGCGGGCGGTGTGGATCCGCACCCTGCTCGCCGAACTCAACCGGGTGCTCAACCACCTGATGTTCCTCGGCTCGTACCCCCTGGAACTCGGCGGGATCACCCCGGTCTTCCACGCCTTCAACGGCCGCGAGGACCTCCAGCACGTGCTGGAGGAGGCCTCCGGCGGCCGGATGCACTACATGTTCAACCGGGTCGGCGGCCTCAAGGAGGACCTGCCGGCCGGCTGGCTCGGCCGGGTCCGCACCGCCGTCGCCACCGTGCGCTCGCAACTGCCCGTCTTCGAGGACCTCGTCCTCGGCAACGAGATCTTCCGCGCCCGCACCGCCGGCGTCGGCGTCCTCACCCGCGCGCAGGCCCAGGCGTACGGCGTCAGCGGCCCCATCGCCCGGGCCAGCGGCCTCGACCTCGACCTGCGCCGCGACGACCCCTACCTGGCGTACGGCTCCGAGGAACTGCGGCAGGTGCTCACCGTCGTCACCCGCGAGGAGGGCGACTGCCTGGCCCGCTTCGAGTGCCTGCTGGAGCAGACCCTCAACTCGCTGGACCTCGCCGACGCCTGCCTCGACAAGCTCGCCGCGCTGCCGCCCGGCCCGGTCAACCAGCGGCTGCCCAAGGTGCTCAAGGCGCCCGAGGGCAGCACCTACGCGTGGACTGAGAACCCGCTCGGGGTCAACGGCTACTACCTGGTCTCGCGCGGCGACAAGACGCCGTGGCGGCTCAAGCTGCGCTCGGCGTCCTTCAACAACGTCCAGGTGCTGACCGAGCTGCTGCCGGGGACGCTGGTCGCGGACATGGTGGCGATCCTGGGGTCGATGTTCTTCGTGGTCGGGGACATCGACAAGTAGGCCGCCCGGTGCGGCGGGCACCGGTCGGCCCGGTCGGGACCGGGCGCCCGTCCGACGGGCCGCCCGGTCCGGTGCGTCACCCGGTCCGGTGCGTCACCCGGTCCGGTGCGTCACTTGGCCTTGGACTTCTTGGCCGGGTCCGCTGGGTGCGGGGCCATCTTGCGGTCGCCCTTGGTCGCGATCCGCTCCTCGCACAGCCGCGCCAGCACCTCGTACCCCGCCCTGCCCATCAGCTCGGTGAGCTCCGGGCGGTAGCTGACGTACACCGGCTCCGCGCCCTGGTGGGCCGCCGGGGCGCCGGTGCACCACCAGTGCAGGTCGTGGCCGCCCGGGCCCCAGCCCCGGCGGTCGTACTCGCCGATCGACACCTGGAGGTAGCGGGTGTCGTCGGGGCGGTCGATCCAGTCGTAGGTGCGGCGGATCGGCAGCTGCCAGCACACGTCCGGCTTGGTCTCCAGCGGCTCGCGGCCCTCCTTGAGGGCGAGCGCGTGCAGGGCGCAGCCGGCGCCGCCCGCGAAGTCCGGGCTGTTCACGAAGATGCAGGCGCCGCCGACCCGGCGGGTCTGGCGGTCGCCGTCCTCGTCCAGCATGGTGACGCCGCCGTCGGAGGTGATCCGGCCCTTGGCGTCGGTGCCCTCGGCGAAGTTCTCCCACAGCTCGGGGGTCAGCCGGGCCGCGTGCCCCAGGACGCGCTTCTCGTCGTCCTCGTCCGAGAAGTGCGCGCCGAGCGTGCAGCAGCCGTCCGACTCGCCGCGGCCCTCGCGGATGCCGTGGCAGCCCTGGCCGAAGACGCAGGACCAGCGGGAGGTCAGCCAGGTCAGGTCGCAGCGGAAGACCTGCTCGTCGTCGGCGGGGTCGGCGAACTCGACCCAGGCGCGGGGGAAGTCGAGCGGGACCTCGTCGCGCGGGATCTCGCGGCGCAGGGTCGGCATCGCGAGGTCGACGGGGGCGGGGGAGGCCTTCGGCTTCGCCTTGGCCTTCTTCTTGGACGTTTCTGCTGGTGCCACCCGGCAAGGGTAGAGCTTTCGGTGGCGGCGGCGCGGTGGCGGGACCGGCGGTGGAGCCCGTGGCGGGTGGAGCCGCCCGGGTGGAGGCGGGGTGAAGGGGGCCGTCGGGCGCTGCGGGCGGGCCCCGGGGCGTGCCCGGGTGGCGGCCGGTCCGCGACGGGGCCGCCGTGGGACCGGCCGCCGGCCGCCGTGGAACAAGCGCCGAGTCGCTACCGGATCCGTGCCGACCCGTGCCGACCCGTGCCGGGTCGGTGCCTGGTCGGTGCCGGGTCCGCTACGGAGAGGTGCGGGGAGGTACGGGGATGGCAGCCGGCAGCACCGGGGCGTCCGACCGCGCGGGCGGGGAGCCCGTCCTCAAGCCGCGGGAACTGCGCGGAGAGGGCCGGGAGTTCGAGAAGCTCGGCGGCGACCCGGCGAAGGCCGCCACCGCCCTGGAGCGGGGCCTCGCCGCCCTGGGCGCCCCGTGGGGGACGGACCGCCCCCGGACCAGCACGAATACCGCCGCACCCCCTCTCGTCAGGGCCCGGATCGCGTAGCGTGGAGAGTTATGCGACTCGGTGTGCTCGACGTAGGTTCCAACACGGTCCACTTCCTCGTGGTGGACGCTCATCCGGGCGCTGCCCCGCTGCCCGCTTACTCCCACAAGGCCGAGCTGCGCCTGGCCGAGCTGCTGGACGGGGACGGCGCGATAAGCGAGGCCGGGGTCGAGCGGCTGGTCGGCCACGTCGCCTCCTCGCTGCGGGTCGCCGAGGACAAGGGCGTCGTCGACATCCTCCCGTTCGCCACCTCCGCCGTGCGCGAGGCCGCCAACGGCGAGGAGGTGCTGCGCCGGGTGGCCGCCGAGACCGGCGTCGAGCTGCGTGTGCTGTCCGGGCAGGACGAGGCCCGGCTGACCTTCCTGGCCGTCCGCCGCTGGTTCGGCTGGTCCTCGGGCCGGCTGCTCAACCTGGACATCGGCGGGGGCTCGCTGGAGATCGCCTGCGGTCCGGACGAACAGCCGGACGTCGCCTGTTCGCTGCCGCTGGGCGCCGGCCGGCTGACCGCCCGCTGGCTGCCGGGGGACGTCGCCGACCCGGAGGGGCTGCGCGAGCTGAGACGCCACATCCGGGCCGAGCTCGCCACCGTGGTCGGTGAGATCACCCGGCTCGGCCCGCCGCGGCACGCGGTCGCCACTTCCAAGACCTTCAAGCAGCTGGCCCGGATGACCGGTGCCGCCCCCGCCGACGCCGGCCCGTACGCCGATCGTCGGCTCACCCGCGGCGGGCTGGCCTCCTGGCTGCCGCGGCTGTCCGCGATGACCGTCGCCGAGCGCGCCCGGATCCCCGGTGTCTCGGAGGGGCGGGCCAAGCAGCTGCTGGCGGGCGCGCTGGTCGCCGACGCCGCGATGGACCTGTTCGGTCTGGAGGAACTGGACGTCTGTCCGTGGGCGCTGCGCGAGGGCATCATCCTGCGCCGTCTGGACGCCATGGACGGCTCCGCCGACCGTCGCCGCCCGGCGCTCACTCCGTAGGCGGGGCGCGCACCCGTACCGGGGACACCAGCGGGAGGCCCGCCCGCCGGACTCCCCTCCGCGGACCGGCCCGCCCCCGACCGACCCGCCGGGCGCCCTCCCCGGGACAACGTGCCGATGGTCACTGCGCCGGTCGTCCAGCCCCGTTCGCCGCGTGCTCCGCTTACGCTGTCTCCCGTGGTGCAAGCAGCGGGCGAGGACGGAACGCAGGAGGACCGCACTCCCGGGAACGGGCAGTCGCGGCCGGACGGCCCGCGCCGCCGCCTCGGCAAGGCGGTCACGGGCGCCACCGCCGCCCAGGCCGCCAAGCAGGCCGCGAAGGCCGTCAAGGCCGCCCAGCGCACCGCGAGGACGGCTGCCGCGAAGTCGGCCGCCGCCAAGACGGCCGCCGCCAAGACGACCGCGGCGAAGAAGACCGCCGCCGGGAAGCCGTCCCCGAAGAGTCCCGCCGCGAAGAAGGCCGCCCCCAAGAAGGCCCCCGCGAAGCGGACCGCCCCGAAGGAGACCCGCACCGCCCGGGCCGCCGGCGCCGCCAAAGCCGCCGTCCAGTCCGTCCGCTCGGTCAAGGCCGCCAAGCGCGACGCGGCCCGCCCGCCGCTGCTGCGCACCACCGACCGGCTGGTGCTGCCCCGGCACCCGGCCCTGCACATCCCCGACACCAAGGTGGTGCTGTCCACCGCCTCGGTGTACCCGGCGAGCACCGCCGTCGCCTTCGAGCTGGCCGCCAAGCTCGGTTACGACGGGGTCGAGGTGATGGTCTGGAACGACCCGGTCAGCCAGGACATCGAGGCCCTGCGCCGGCTCTCCGACGCCCACCGGATGCCGATCCTGGCCGTGCACGCGCCCTGCCTGCTGATCACCCAGCGGGTGTGGACCACCGACCCGTGGACGAAGCTGGTCCGGGCCCGGGCGGCGGCCGAGAAGCTCGGCGCGAGCGCCGTCGTCGTCCACCCGCCGTTCCGCTGGCAGCGCCAGTACGCCCGGGAGTTCGTCGAGGGCATCGGCCGGATGGCGGGCGAGACGGACGTCCGCTTCGCCGTCGAGAACATGTACCCGTGGCGTTACCGCGACCGTGAGATGCTCGCGTACGCACCGGGCTGGGACGTCACCGACGAGGAGTACCGGCACTTCACCATCGACCTCTCGCACGCCGCCACCTCCCGGATCGACACCTTCGCCATGGTCGAGCGGATGGGCGACCGGCTGGCCCACGTCCACCTGGCCGACGGCAGCGGCTCCGGCAAGGACGAGCACCTGATCCCCGGCCGCGGCAAGCAGCCCTGCGCCGAGCTGCTGGAGCACCTGGCCCGCACCGGTTTCGACGGCCACGTGGTGCTGGAGGTCAACACCCGCCGCTCGTCCTCCCCCGCCGAACGTGAGGCCGACCTGGCCGAGGCCCTCGCCTTCACGCGCTTGCACCTGGCCACCCCGTCGCGCGTACGCTGAGTCGCCGGGTGCCCGGCCGGGCACGAACTTCCTTACGGAGGGGGACGCATGACGGAGGGTCGGAACTACCGTGAGGCCGCCGCGAGCTTCGGCGGGGTCGCCGCCGAGTACGAGCGGGGGCGGCCCGGTTACCCGGACGCGCTGTTCGACGCGCTGGAGCGGCTCTGGGGCCGCGGCCTCGACGGTGCCCGGGTCCTGGACGTCGGCGCCGGTACCGGCATCGCGACCCGGCTGCTGGCCGCGCGGGGCGCGCGGGTGGTCGCCGTCGAGCCCAGCCCGGGCATGGCCGCCCGCTTCCTGCTCTCCTCGCCCGACCTGCCGCTGGTCCGGGGCACCGGTGACGACCTGCCCTTCCACGACGACTCCGCCGACCTGGTCACCTACGCCCAGGCCTTCCACTGGACGTATCCCGAGAAGTCCGTTCCCGAGGCGGTCCGGGTGCTGCGGCCGGGCGGTGCCGTCGCCGCCTGGTGGAACGTGTACGACGAGACGGTGCCCTGGGTCCGGGCCAGGAGCGAGCGGATGGCCGCCGCCCTCCCCGACCGCTACCACGGCTACGGCGGGGTCGGCGGCCACGTCGGCCACTTCGCCCCGGCCGGCCTCGCGGTCCAGCGGACGTCGCTGCACTGGGCGCGGCGGGTCACCGTCGACCACGTGATCACGGACCTGACCTCCCGCTCCTACCTGGCCTCGCTCAGCCCGGAGGAGCGGGCGCCGGTGCTGGCCGCCGAACGGGAGGCGCTGTTCGCGGTGTTCCCGGACGGCGACGTGGTCGAGCCGTTCACCGTCGACCTCACCGTGGCCGTCAAGCCCGGCTGACCGGGGCCGCCGACCGGCCACTGATCGCGTCACTGACCGGGCCGCCGAACGGGCCCGCCGAACGGGACCGCCCCGGGCCGCCCGCCGCCTGCCCGCATCGCGGACGGGCCGTCCGCCCGCCGGACGGCGGGCGTAGGCTCGGTACCCACGGCGGCCCCCGTACCCTCCCACCAGCGGGGTGCCCGCGAGAGCCCCGAAGGAGTGGAGCACAGTGCCCGAGCTGAGGTCCCGTACGGTCACCCACGGTCGCAACATGGCAGGCGCCCGGGCGCTTCTCCGGGCGGCCGGCGTAGCCCGCGAGGACTTCGGCAAGCCGATCATCGCGGTCGCCAACTCCTTCACCGAGTTCGTCCCCGGCCACACCCACCTGCAGCCGGTCGGCCGGATCGTCTCCGAGGCGATCAAGCAGGCGGGCGGCATCCCGCGCGAGTTCAACACCATCGCCGTGGACGACGGCATCGCGATGGGCCACGGCGGCATGCTCTACTCGCTGCCCTCGCGCGACCTGATCGCCGACTCGGTCGAGTACATGGTCAACGCGCACTGCGCCGACGCCCTGATCTGCATCTCCAACTGCGACAAGATCACCCCGGGCATGCTGATGGCGGCGCTGCGCCTGAACATCCCGACCGTCTTCGTCTCCGGCGGCCCCATGGAGGCCGGCAAGGCCACCCTGGTCGACGGCACCGTGCGCAAGCTCGACCTGGTCGACGCGATCTCCCAGGCGGTGAACGAGAACGTCTCCGACGAGGACATCGCGATCATCGAGGAGAACGCCTGCCCCACCTGCGGCTCGTGCTCCGGCATGTTCACCGCCAACTCGATGAACTGCCTGACCGAGGCGATCGGCCTCTCGCTGCCGGGCAACGGCTCGGTGCTCGCCACCCACACCGCCCGCAGGGCTCTGTACGAGCGGGCCGGGCGGACCGTGGTCGAGATCGCCGACCGCCACTACGGGCAGGACGACCACTCCGTGCTGCCCCGGGCGATCGCCACCCGGGCCGCCTTCGAGAACGCCATGGCCCTGGACATCGCCATGGGCGGCTCGACCAACACCATCCTGCACCTGCTCGCCGCCGCCCAGGAGGCCGAGCTGGACTTCGACATGCGGGCCATCGACGCCGTCTCGCGCAGGGTGCCCTGCCTGTCCAAGGTCGCGCCGAACGGCTCGTACTACATGGAGGACGTGCACCGGGCCGGCGGCATCCCGGCCATCCTCGGCGAGCTGTACCGGGGCGGGCTGCTCAACGAGGACGTCCACACCGTGCACGCCGACTCGCTCGCCGAGTGGCTCAAGACCTGGGACGTGCGCGGCGGTTCGCCGTCCGCCGAGGCGGTCGAGCTGTGGCACGCGGCCCCCGGCTGCGTCCGCTCCGCCGAGGCCTTCTCGCAGTCCGAGCGCTGGGAGTCGCTGGACACCGATGCCGCCGGCGGCTGCATCCGCAGCGTCGAGCACGCCTACTCGGTGGAGGGCGGCCTGGCCGTGCTGTACGGCAACCTCGCCGAGGACGGCTGCATCGTGAAGACCGCCGGCGTGGACGAGTCGATCTGGACCTTCAGCGGCCCGGCCGTCGTGGTCGAGTCCCAGGAGGACGCGGTCGAGGCGATCCTCGCCAAGCGGGTCAAGGAGGGCGACGTCGTCGTCATCCGCTACGAGGGCCCCAAGGGCGGCCCGGGCATGCAGGAGATGCTCTACCCGACGTCCTTCCTCAAGGGCCGGGGCCTGGGCAAGGCCTGCGCGCTGGTCACCGACGGCCGCTTCTCCGGCGGCACCTCGGGCCTGTCCATCGGCCACGCCTCCCCGGAGGCGGCCTCCGGCGGCACCATCGCGCTGGTCGAGGACGGCGACACCATCGCCATCGACATCCCCGGCCGCCGGATCTCCCTGGAGGTCCCGGACGAGGTCCTGGCCGAGCGCCGCCGCGCCCTGGAGGCCGCAGGCGGCTACCGGCCGAGGAACCGCGACCGCCAGGTCAGCCAGGCCCTGCGCGCCTACGCCGCGATGGCCACCTCCGCCGACAAGGGCGCCGTCCGCGACGTGTCCAAGCTCGGCTGACCCCCGCCCGGCGCGACGCCGGGCCCGTACGGCGTGACACCGGGCCCGCACGGGAACGGCGCCGGCCCCGTACGGGAACGGGGCCGGGCCCGCACGGAACGAGGAGGAGCCGTCCCACCGGCCGGGACGGCTCCTTCGCCGTGTACGGCGGTCGGGTGATAATCGACGGCGTGAGCGAGCAGCCCCCCACCCCCGCCCCCACCCCCGCCGGCGCCCCCGAGCCGGAGCCGATCCGCTGGTTCGGCACCAGCTGGCTGAACCGGGACAACGGCTACTGGCCGCGGCGGGTCGCCGTGTCGGCCGGTGCCCTGGTCGCGGCCGCCGCCGCGGTGCTGCTGCTGCGCTTCGGCGTGGAGGGCGTCGCGCTCTCCGACGGCGGGGGCTTCCTGAACGGGCTGCTGACCGCCGCCATCGCGGTCTGTTCGATGATGGCCGTGCGGCGCACCTGGAAGGTGCTCACCGAGGGCAAGGACCAGCTGACCGGCTGGATGGCCGAGGACAAGTCGCTCGGCGCGGTCTGGCTGATCGGCGGGGCCGGTTCGCTGCTCGCCTACTTCGCCCGCAGCCTGGTCGAGGCCCCGGGCGAGGCGGTCCGGCGGGCCGCCTACGAGCGGGCCGTCGCCCAGCACGAGAAGCGCCAGGCGAGCCGCAGCCGCCGGCCCGACGCCAAGGCGCCGAGCCGGGGCAAGCGCAAGCGCTGACGGCGGTCAGCTGCGGCTGGTGGCCTCGCACCCCTGGTCGGTGCCCAGCTCCTTGCTCTGGTCGTAGGGGTCGACGGTCGGCCCGGTCACCTCGGGGTGGGGCTGGTCGAACTGCCGGAAGTTCGGGTGGAAGAAGCCGTCGTGGATGACGCACGAGCTGTTGCCGAAGCTCGCGTTGGTCTTGCTGATGTTGATCTTCTCGGGGTTGGCGCGGTACTTGCCCGGGTCGTAGAAGCGGTAGTCGGAGACCCGGCGCACGATGGTCCGGGCCGTCCAGGTGTCTCCCGCGACGTCCTCGGCGGGGCTGATCCGCAGGCTCACGGGCTTGGCGACGCCGCCGCCGGCGGGGGCGGCCGGGGCCGCGGGCGGTGAACCGGGCGGGGTGGCGGCGGCCTTCCCGGCCTCGGGCCCGGGGCGCAGCGCGTAGACGAAGGTGTAGTCCGTGTGGACCACCACTCCGCGCTCGCCGTCGCTGTCGAAGCTCATCCACCCCTTCACCTTGACCACGTCGCCGACCGGGATCGCGTCGCGCCGGTCGAAGCGGGAGAACCACGAGGTCGGTTCGAGTTCGTCGGTCGGGGTGGCGAGGGCCTTGGCCGGCTTCGTCTGCGCCTCGCGGTCCAGCAGGGCGAGCGCGGCCTCGGGACGGCCTCCGGCGGTCACCTCGGGGTCGAGGTTCGAGGCGACCAGGAAGTCCTTGACCAGCTTCAGCTTGGCCGCGACCTGGTTCTCGTCGAACACCCCGACGGCGTGCGCGTCCGGCAGCCCGATGCCGGCGGCGCCGGTGAGCCAGCCCTCGGCGGGGGAGCCCTTCCAGGGGTGGTCGACGGTCGGCTGGTCGTCGCGGGTGGCCGGCGGGGCGGTGGTCGGCCGGGCGGTCTCCGGGGCGGCGGTGGGCACCGGCGGGCGGGCGGCCGTGGAGCCCGGGCCGTAGTTGATCGAGTACCAGTCGCGCAGCCCGTCGATGTTCAGCACCGCGAGCAGCACGGCGACGGTCAGCACGACGAAGAGCGGCGTGCGCCACTCCAGGCGGCGCCGCGGCCGCGGGTCGCCCCACGGGCCGAGCGCGGTGGGCTTCGGCTTGCGGCCGAACCGGCGCTTGGGCGCCGGGCCGTCGTTGACCGAGCGGCGGCCGCCGGGATCGACCGGCGGGGTGTGCTTCCACCGGGCGGACAGCATGCGGGTGCGCCCGCTCTGTTCCTTGACGGTGGCTCGGCGGACGAACTCCTCGTCCAGGACGAGGTCGGCGAACGGGTCCTTCCGTCCCGCCCCGGACGGGTCGGACCCGTCCGGCTCGTCGCCCCCGGCGGGGCGCGGTTCCGGATCTTCGGCTATCGGCATCGCGCCAGTATGACGACGGGGGGTGACGATGCGTCGATCGGGGGCACACCACGTGGTGAATTCGTGCGGGGCGGGTTCCGGTTCGGCCGGGTTCGTTCGGAAGACTGCCGTCCGCCCGAACCGCCCGAACCGCCCGAACCGCCCGTTCGAACCGCCCGTCCGTCCGAACCGCCCGTCCCGCGGCCGGTTTCAGCCCTTCTCGCGGGCCTGCTTGACCGAGCCGACCACCCCGGCGACCGCCAGCAGCAGGCCGGCCGGCAGCAGCGAGATGAAGAGGGCCTCGAACAGGCCCGCGTCGCCGAGGAAGAGCTGGGCCAGCGTGTTCAGCGCGAACAGCCCGCCGGCCGCCGGGAGCGCCGCCTGCCAGGGGTGCTCGTTGGCCCAGCGCCGCAGCCGCCGCTCGGAGGTGTCGCGCCGCAGGTGGCCGCCGACGGTCCCGACCAGGAAGAAGAAGAACAGGCCCCAGCCGGCCGGTGAGGCCAGCATGCTCAGCGACCAGTCCCCGGAGATCGCGCCGATCCCCAGGGCCGTCGCCCCCACCACCGCACCGACCCCCGCGGCGGTCCGCCACGGGCCCACGGTCGCCGAGGCGACGGCGAGTTGCCGGTTCTCACGTCGGGACATTTCGTCGTGTGCCATGGCTCCACGGTGCTCCCGCCGGAGCTCGGAGGCCATAGGGGAAACCCCCGAGTTTTCTCCCTAGGGGGCGGGTCGTTCGGGTCCGGGTCGTTCGGGTCCGGGTCGGTATCCGTTCGGGCTCGGCCCGGATCCCGTTCTGGCTCGGCCCGGATCCCGTTCGGGCCCCGGCCCGGAGTCCGCCGCCGTCCGGGGGCGGGCTCCTCCGCGCCAGGCGCGGACCACGGAGCGGACGGTCCCCGCGCCCCGCCCCGGGCGGTGCGAGGATGGCCGCAGTACCGAGGCAAGGAGCGGACCATGGGCAGCAGCGCAGCGCACGGACAGAAGATCGCCTTCCTGGGCACGGGCAAGATCGGCGAGGCCCTGCTCTCCGGTCTGCTGCGGGCCGGCAAGGACCCGGCCGATGTCCTGGTGACCGCCCGCCGCCCCGAGCGCGCGGTCGAACTCGCCGCCCGCTACGGCGTGGTGGCCGTCTCCAACGCGGAGGCCGCCAAGCTCGCCGACACCCTGATCCTGGCGGTGAAGCCGCAGGACATGGGCACCCTGCTGGAGGAGCTGGCCCCGCACGTCGGCGCCGACCGGCTGGTGATCTCGGCCGCGGCCGGCGTCCCCACGGCCTGGTTCGAGGAGCGGCTCGCGGCGGGCACCCCGGTGGTCCGGGTGATGCCCAACACCCCGGTGCTGGTGGACGAGGGGATGAGCGTCATCTCGGCCGGCTCGCACGCGGGGGAGGAGCACCTGGTGCGCGCCGAGGAGATCTTCAGCTCGGTCGGCAAGGCGCTGCGGCTGCCCGAGGCCCAGCAGGACGCGGCCACCGCGCTGTCCGGCTCGGGGCCGGCCTACTTCTACTTCCTGGTGGAGGCGATGACCGACGCCGGCATCCTGCTCGGGCTGCCCCGGCAGGTGGCGCACGACCTGATCGTGCAGTCCGCGATCGGCGCCTCGGTGATGCTGCGCGACTCCGGCGAGCACCCGGTGAAGCTGCGCGAGGCGGTCACCTCCCCGGCCGGTACCACCATCGCGGCGATCCGCGAGCTGGAGAACCACGGGGTGCGGGCCGCGCTGCTCGGAGCCCTGGAGGCGGCCCGGGACCGCTCCCGGGAGCTGGCCTCCGGCGGGAAGTAGCCCGCGCGGAAGTCCTTGCGCGACCCCTCCCGCAATCGCGGCGCAGCCCCTACGCTCTCGCCAACATCGTTCTACCGGTCGGTAGCGAGGTCGTCCGGAGGTCCGCTTGAGCGCCGCACCCCCCACCGTCCCGCCCGGTCTGCGCGCCGGGCGGGCCGCACTCGCCGTCAGCTTCCTGCTCCAGGGCACCGTCTTCGCCCTGCTGGTCACCTGCATCCCGGAGATCCAGCACCGGTACGGGTTGAGCGACGGGCTGCTGCCGGTCTTCCTGGCCGCCGTGCCGGTGCTGGCCGGGGTCGGCTCGATCGTCTCCGAGCGGCTGGTGAAGCGCACCGGCGCGCGGGCCGTGCTGCGGGTGGTCCAGCCCGCCGTCTGTCTCGCCCTGGCGGCCGCCGGGCTGGGCGACGCGCTGTGGCAACTCGCCCTGGCGCTCGGCGCGTTCGGGCTGCTGGTGGGGGCGCTGGACGCCAGTATGAACATGCTCGGGGTGGGGCTCCAGCACCGCTACGGCCGCTCGATCATGATCGGCTTCCACGCCGCGTTCAGCCTCGGCGGCATCCTCGGCGCGGCCCTGGCCGGCCTCGGCTCGCACTACGACCTCGGGCTGCCGGTGCTGTTCGGCACGGCCGCCGCGGTGGTCGCCCCGCTCGCCGTGCTGACCGGCAGGTTCTTCGCCGGGCCGGCCGAACTCGGCGACGCCGTACGGGAGGCCGCCGCGGCCGCGGCCCGGTCCGTGCCCTGGCGTCCGCTGCTGCCGCTCTGCCTGGCGATGGCCTTCGCGTACATCGCGGACGCCTCGGTCTCCAACTACAGCGTCAAGTACCTCACCGACGGGCTGGGCAGCCGGGAGGACCTCGCCAAGCTCTCCTACCTCGGCTACATGGTGGCCATGCTGCTCGGCCGGGCCCTGGGCGACCGCGCGGTGCAGCGCTTCGGGGCCGTCCCGGTGGTCCGCTTCGGGGCCGCGCTGGCCGCGCTCGGCTTCGCGGCGGCCGCGGTCGCGCCCGCCGCCTGGGCGGGCATCGCCGGCTTCACCGTGCTGGGCTTCGGCATCTGCGCGATCATCCCGCAGGTGTTCGCGGCCGGCGGCCGGCTCTTCCCGGCGGACTCGGACGCCGCGGTGGCCCGGCTCAACCTCTTCAACTACGTGGGTTTCCTGGTCGGTTCGCCGCTGGTCGGGGCGATCGCCGACGCGAGTTCGTACCGCTGGGCGCTGCTCGCCCCGATGCTGCTGGTGCTCGCCGTCCTGCCGCTGGCGGACCGCTTCTCTCCGGCGCCGACGCGAACGGCGGCCCCCGCCGTCGGGTGACGGCGGGGGCGGTCGACGGGGCGGGGGTCAGCTGATCACGGTCTCCAGCTCGGGCGTGCCGTTGAGGTGGGGGCCGCTCTTGGTCATGACGGCCGGGTAGCCGTACTCGGCGTAGGCGTACGGGGTCCAGTTCAGCCTGAGCGGCACGGACCAGGGCAGGGGGGAGACGATCCGGACGGTGGCCGTGACGGTGCGGGTGGCGCCCGGCGGGATCGGCGCCGTGGGATGGAAGGAGACGAAGTCGCCGCTCGGGGCGACCGTGCAGTCCGTTTGGTCCCCGCCGCAGCCGGTGATGGCGAACGCGTTGCGGTACGAGCTGGTCGGCCAGTTCGGCTCGATGTACTCGTACGCGAAGACGATGGGGATGGTCTCGGTGTTGGTGAGGGAGAGGGTCAGGGTCAGATCGTCGCCCGGCGCCGCCGTCTTCTTGTCGACGGAGGCCGAGAAACCGGTGATCGGGCCGTCGTCGCGGACGGCGGCGGAGGCCGGATTCGCGCCGAATATCGCGCCAAGTGCCAGTACTGCGGCGAGAATTGCTCCGAGGCGTTGCACGCTGAGGGGCTTCATGGCGGAGAGGATAGGAAGCCGTGAAGGCCCGGCGCGCGTCCTCTTCACGCCATCCTCGACCGGAACCGCCGGACCCCCGCCGTCGGGTGACGGCGGGGGCGGTCGACGGGACGGGGGTCAGCTGATCACGGTCTGGAGCTCGGGCACCCCGAAGGTGAAGGTCTGGTCCTTGGCCGTGGTGACGCCGCCGACCTGGCCGAACTCGTAGTAGACGTACGGCGCCCAGTTCAGGGTGTACGGCCCGGCGCCCCACCCGGGAGTGTCGGTGATCTTGACGGTGAGCGTGACGGTCTTCGTCGCCCCGGGCGCGATCGGCGCGTTGAAGTGGAAGTTGGCGCTGTTCCCGTTGGTCACGCAGTCGGAGGTGTCGCCGGTGCAGCCGACGATGGAGAACGCTCCGGCCTGGGTGTTGGCCGGCCAGGTCGGCTGGACGGCCTCGTAGGCGAAGTAGATCGGGCTGGCCTCACTGTTGGTGAGGGAGAGCGTCAGGGTCAGCTGGTCTCCCGGCTTGGCCGTCGACTTGTCGACCGCGAAGGCGGTGCCGCTGACCGCGGCGGAGGCCGGCTGGGCGGCAAAGAAGACGCCAAATCCCAGTATTGCAGCGAGAATTACCCCAAGGCGTTGCACGCTGAATGGCTTCATGGCGGAGAGGATATGGAGTCGCAAAGCGTTTGTCTGTACCGCGTCGGCACTTGTCTCCACAGATGCCCCACAACTTCCGTGGTCCCGCCCCGCACCCGCCCCCCGTCCCGCCCCCGCGGCCGCCGCCCCGGCGCGCCCTGACCGCGGTCCGGCCGCCGCCACCCGCTACGGTGGAGGCCATGCCCGAAGCCGAGCGTGACACCCCCTGCGGCCTGCACCTCTTCTGGGACGAGGCCGTCACCGCCTACGACTTCGGCCCCGGCCACCCGATGGACCCGACCCGGCTGGCCCTCACCATGCGCCTGGTCGAGGCCCTCGGCCTGAACGCCGGCCCCGGGGTGACCGTCCGCTCCGCGCCGCCCGCCGGTGAGTCCACGCTCCGGCTGGTGCACACCCGGGAGTACGTCGAGGCGGTCCGGAACGCGGCCGCCCACCCCGAGCGCTCCGACCCGCTGCACGGACTCGGCACCGACGACAACTGGTCCTTCCCCGCGATCCACTCGGCCTCCGCGCTGATCGCCGGCCAGTCCGTGGCCGCCGCCGAGGCGGTCTGGCGCGGCGAGACCCCGCACGCCGTCAACTTCACCGGCGGGCTGCACCACGCGATGCCCGGCAAGGCCTCCGGCTTCTGCGTCTACAACGACCCGGCGCTCGCCATCGCCCGGCTGCTGGAGCTCGGCGCCGAGCGGGTCGCCTACGTCGACGTGGACGTCCACCACGGCGACGGCGTCCAGGCGGCCTTCTGGAACGACCCCCGGGTGCTCACCGTCTCGCTGCACGAGCACCCCGCCACGCTCTTCCCGCAGAGCGGTTGGACGATCGAGACCGGCGGCGAGGACGCCCCCGGCTCCGCCGCCAACCTGCCGCTGCCCGCGGGCACCGGCGACGCGGGCTGGCTGCGCGCCTTCCACGCGGTGGTGCCCGAACTGCTCGACGCGTTCCGGCCGCAGGTCCTGGTGACACAGCACGGCGCCGACACCCACCTGGAGGACCCGCTCGCCCACCTCGCCGTCACCGTGGACGCCCAGCGGCTGGTCGCCGAGGCGCTGCACGACCTCGCCCACCAGTACGCCGGCGGCCGCTGGGTGGCCACCGGCGGGGGCGGCTACGCGGTGGTGGACGTCGTCCCGCGCACCTGGACCCACCTGGTCGCCACCGCCGCCGCCCGGCCCGTCGACCCGGCCACCGAGACCCCCGAGTCCTGGCGCGCCGAGGTCTACCGCCGCACCCGCCGCCCCGCCCCGCTGCGGATGACCGACGGCGCCCGCCCGGCCTGGCGCGACTTCGACTCGGGTTACGATCCGGCCGACCGACTCGATCAGGCCATCCTCGCCACCCGCCGGGCCGTCTTCCCGCTGCACGGGCTGCTGGCCTGAACCCGCCGCCCCGCACCCGCCCAGGCCGGGGGGTGCGTACGCCGGGCGGTGCCATCCGCCGAGCGGCTACGTACTGCAACAGTCCTATCTCTCACCGTACGAGGACTGCACTTCCCCTCTTCCCACTGGTACCACCCATAACTACTCTGGGGATACACGTGTGCCGGTGGAGTCACCGGAGGGGAAGCCGGTGCCTTGCACACGGGTAAGGGTCGGGTGATGGTCATGAGTTCCGTCGAGCGCCCCCTTCAGGAAGTCGTCTTCCTGACCGTGGCGGAGGTCGCCGCGGTCATGCGGGTGTCCAAGATGACGGTGTACCGGCTGGTGCACAGCGGAGAGCTGCCGGCCATCCGGGTCGGACGGTCCTTCCGGGTGCCCCAGCAGGCGGTGCACGAGTACCTCAAGGAGTCCTACGTGCGGCTCGAGAGCGCGTAGCGGCGGCGCGCGGGCGCGGGGTCCACACCGGTGGGCCCCGCACCCGTTCGCCGGGGATTTCCCCCGAGTTCTCCGGTTGCGAGGGGCGCGATTTACAGCCCCGGGCAAGCGGAAGGTAGGCTAGGCCCTCACGTCAGTCGTATGGACTCCGTCTCTCACGGGCGAGAGTCTCAGTGAGCGAGGGTTGTTCCGTGGGCTCTGTCATCAAGAAGCGTCGCAAGCGTATGGCCAAGAAGAAGCACCGCAAGCTTCTGAAGCGGACTCGCGTTCAGCGTCGCAACAAGAAGTAAGCGGCCCCGGCCGCGCCTAGCGCGCCCAGCGCTTCCACCGCCCGTCCTGGTCCTCGTGGCCTGGGCGGGCGGTGTCGTTTCACGGCCCGGTGGGGCGGCGCGGTACGGTGCACGCAGGCCGTCCGGGCCGGGGAATGGGGGCAGCACCGTGGGCGTGGTCGTGCTCGTCACCGGCGTGGCACGCCATCTCGGTGCCCGTTTCGCCGCCGAGGTCCGCCGCCGGCCGGGCGTGGACCTGGTGGTCGGCGTGGACGTGCAGCCGCCCCGGCTGCCGCCCGAGGAGCCGGCCGGCCCGGCCGCCCCGTACCGCTTCCACCAGCTCGACCTGCGCCGTCCGGCGCTCTCCCGGGTGCTGGCCGAGCACCGGGTGGACACCGTGGTGCACCTCAGCGTCAGCGCCACCGGCCTGGGCTCCACCAACCGCTCCGCGGTGAAGGAGTCCAACGTGATCGGCACCATGCAACTGCTCGGCGCCTGCCAGAAGGCCCCCGGGGTGCGCCGGCTGGTGGTGAAGTCCACCACCGGCGTCTACGGCTCCGCACCCCGCGACCCGGCGGTGTTCAGCGAGCGGATGCAGCCCAAGGACCCGCCCGGCGGCGGCTTCGCCAAGGACGCCGCGGAGGTCGAGGGCTACGTGCGCGGCTTCGCCCGGCGCCGCCCGGACGTCGCGGTGACGGTGCTGCGCTTCGCCAACATCGTCGGCCCGGACGCGGACACCCCGCTCAGCGAGTACTTCGCCCTGCCCGTGCTGCCGACCGTCCTCGGCTACGACCCGCGGCTGCAGTTCGTGCACGAGGACGACGCCGTCGCGGTGCTCTGCCGGGCCGCCGACGAGCCCGCGCCGGGCACCGTCAACACCGGGACCTTCAACGTGGCGGGGGAGGGCGTCCTGCTGCTCTCCCAGTGCGCCCGCCGGCTCGGCCGCCCTACCCTGCCGCTGCTGTTGCCCGCGGTCAGCTGGATGGCCGTGCTGGCCCGGCAGACCCGGCTGGTGGACGTCTCGCCCGAGCAGCTGCGGCTGCTCACCCACGGCCGGGTGGTGGACACCACGCGGCTGCGCGACACCTTCGGCTACCGTCCGGCGTTCGGCACCCCGGAGGCCTTCGCCGACTTCGCCGCCGCCCGCGGACCGGGCCTGCTGCCGCCCGGGCGGCTGGCCGCCGTCACCGACCGGCTGACCGCCCTGCTCGGCCCGGAAGGCGCCGCGCCCGCCGGGCCGGACGCCGGGCCGCCCGCCGTACCGAACCTCCCCAGCCGACCGAGGAGCTGAACCCGCGATGAGTGCCGCAGCCGAGAACGCGCCGGGCGAGGCCAAGGTCATCCCGATCGAGTCGGCCCCCAGCTGGACCTCACCGGAGGGGCCGAAACTGGCCGACCGGCTCGCGGAGGCCGTCGGCGGGGCGCTGTCCGGGCCGCTCGGCCCGGCCGCCACCCGGCTGTTCGGCAAGGGCTGGGAGGGCCGCGCCGCCGAGCGGCTGGCCTTCCTGCGCCGCCGGGTGACCGGCGACTACGAGGTGGACGAGTTCGGCTTCGACCGGGAGCTCACCGAGGAGGTGCTGCTCTCGCTGCTGCGCCCGCTGGCCGAGAAGTACTTCCGGATCGACGTCCAGGGCGTGGAGCACATCCCGGCGGAGGGCGGCGCGCTGATCGTCGCCAACCACTCCGGGACGATCCCGCTGGACGCCCTGATGACCCAGGTGGCCATCCACGACCACCACCCGGCCGGGCGGCACCTGCGGATGCTCGCCGCCGACCTGGTCTTCGTGCTGCCCGGCATCAACGAGCTGGCCCGCAAGGCCGGCCACACCCTGGCCTGCAACGAGGACGCCCAGGCGCTGCTGGAGCGCGGCGAGGTGGTCGGGGTCTGGCCGGAGGGCTTCAAGGGGATCGGCAAGCCGTTCTCCGAGCGCTACAAGCTCCAGCGCTTCGGCCGCGGCGGCTTCGTCGCCTCGGCGCTGCGGGCGCGGGTGCCGATCGTCCCCTGCTCGATCGTCGGGGCCGAGGAGACCTACCCGATGATCGGCAACGTGAAGACGCTGGCCAGGCTGCTGGGCCTGCCGTACGTGCCGGTCACCCCGACCTTCCCGTGGCTGGGCCCGCTCGGGGTGCTGCCGCTGCCGACCAAGTGGACGATCCGCTTCGGCGAGCCGATCGCCACCGACGCCTACCCGGCGGAGGCGGCGGACGACCCGATGCTGGTCTTCGACCTGGCCGACGAGGTGCGCGAGACCATCCAGCACACCCTCTACCAGCTGCTGGTGCAGCGGCGTTCGGTGTTCTTCTGACGGTGCCCCGCCGAACCGGCGGGCGCCCGCCGGACCCTTCGGCACGGGAACGGGCCCGGGTACGGCGGTGGCCCGGCGGATATCGCACTCCCCCGGGCCACCGCGGTCCTGTCGTCAGCCGCCCAGGATGCGCAGCCCCGGAAGCAGGTCCGGGAGCAGCGGGGGCACCTCGACGCCCTGCGGCTGGGCCGCGTTCGGGGCGCCGGGGGTGGACTGCTGCGGTGCCTGCGGCGGGGCCGCGTCGGCGCTCGGCGAGGGCTTGGTGCCGGTGAGGCCGCTGGTGAGGCCGCCGACCAGGCCGTTGACGGCGTCCGGGGCGCTGCTGGGCAGGCCGTCCGGCAGGACACCCTTGCCGCCGACCGAGGCGCCGGAGCCGGGGTTGGCCGGGGCGTGCTCGGTGGCGCCGGGGCGGTTGCCGGCGGCGCCGGAACCCGGGCCCTGGGCGGTGCCGGCCGTGGTGCCGGAGCCCGCCGCGGGGGAGCCGGCCGGGGAACCGCCGGTCGAGTGGGACGAGCCGTCGCCCGCTCCGTCGCCGGCCGTGCCACCGCTCTGGGCGGGGGGCAGGACCAGGCGCAGGGGCGCGACGTCCTCGCTTATGTCGTCGAAGAGCCGGTTCACCAGGTCGGCCTGGCGGGTGAGCTGGACGGGCAGCCTGCCCTGCAGCTCGCTCCACCGGCCGTCCTCGTCGTGGGCGAAGCCGGCCAGGGCCCGCATCGGGTCCAGCGAGCCGTTGCTGCGGTAGACCGAGCGCAGCAGGTCGCGGCCCTTGAGGGCGTCGGCGTGCATGTCGTCCAGCGCGCGGCGGACCTGTTCGACGGTGGCCGGGCTGAGCGCGCCGGCCGGGCCGGTGCGGCCGACCAGGGCCTTGGCCTCGCCGAGCCGGGTGGCCGCGTTGTCGAGGAGCAGTTCGCCGCGTTCGGAGTCGGAGCCCGCGAAGTCGAGCCGGAGTCCTTCCCGGCCGCGTTTGAGGCCGTACAGCGTGTCCCCGGGAACGGCGTTGGAGCTGGCCGCGGCGGCGCCGGCCAGGCTGCCGACGGCGAGCCCGGCGACCAGTCCGCCGATCGCGAACCGGCGGCTCCAGCGGCCGCGAGGCGCGGTCCGGATCACCCGATGGCGGCGCTGGCGGGGCACCGCGGTGCCCGTCCCGCCGGCGAAGGCCTGCTCGAACGCGGCCATCAGCTGGGCGCGTTGGACCGTGTGGACCTCCCGGTCCAACGCCGGCCCGGGCAGCGCCCCCAGCGCGTCGGTCAGACCGACCAGTCCGGCCATCGCGGCCGAACCGCCGCCGGTGGCAGCGGCGTTGTCCGATTCGGCGTTGGCCGCAGCGCGTTGCTCCGCCTGGTGGGCCTCCAGCGCCTCGGCGAAGGCCTTCGCCCGCCGGTGCTCAAGCACGTTTGCCGTCACGGGCCACACCTCCCTTCGTCGTTGTCGACACCCCGGCCTGCCGGACGGTTGCCCCGGCTGGCCAAAGCCACTCCATCGGGTGATAGGCCGCAATTCGACTTGACCGTACGCCTGGTGGGGGCTTGCACGCTGGCCAACGAGCGGTGCGGGCCGTCGGTTACGCACGGCTGATCATCGGACCGACCGTTCACCCTGACGTGTCGGCCGGGCGCGAACGATGACGGCCCGTCGGGGCGTATGGCACCGGTGCCGTCCTCGCCGCGGCTCATCGCGCGTCGGGCGGGAGCAGCCGGGCCAGGGTCCGGACGGCGCGGTACTGGAG
>NZ_JBEZUT010000073.1:0-30048 GCF_040636595.1 Kitasatospora sp. NPDC036755 | reverse complement strand
ACTGCCGGGTCGTCGGGATCCAGGTTGTCGTCGATCATCCACCGGAGCAGGCACTCGGGCCCGGTGAAGCCGTCCAGGCCGGCGTCGTCATTGGATCGACACCGCCGCCGGCGAGTGGCGCCGACCCGCCCTCCCGCACCAGCGCGCCACCGCCACCGAACGGCAGGCCCACCACCTGCTGGCCGCCCTGCTGGAGCGCCGGGGCCGCGGCGACCTGCCGGACACGCCCTAGGATCGACAGGGTCGAAGCCGACCGGCAGGCCGCAGAACGGGAGCAGCACACGTGGAGGACGTCGTCGCAGGTGTGCTGCGCCAGTGGGAGCGGGCCTACCCGGGGCTGGACACCGGTCCGATCGCCGTCCTCGGCCGGATCAACCGCTGCGCCGCCCTGCTCCAGCAGACCCCCGACCCGCTCACCCGGGCCGGCCTCACCCGCGCCGAGTTCGACATCCTCGGCGCCCTGCTCCGCCTCGACCGCGAGCTGACCCCCACCCAGCTGGCCCGGGAGAGCTTCGCCTCCGGCGCCGCCGTCACCAAGCGCCTGCGGCTGCTGGAGGAGCGCGGCCTGGTCAGCCGCCGCACCGACGACCGGGACCGCCGGGTCGCCCACCTCTCGCTCACGGAGGAGGGCCGGACGCTGGTGGACGGCCTGATCCAGGAACTCGTCGCCTACGACCGCGCCCTGCTGGCCGGCCTCACCCCCGACGAGCAGGACCGGCTCGCCGAGTCCCTCAGCGGCCTGCTGAACAGCCTGGAGGGGACGATCGGCCGCACCCCGGGCTGAGCCCGCACCCCGGGCCGAGCCCGCGGACCGTGACGGAGCGCCAACAGCGTTGCTCCGCCGGGAAACTATGCTCGTGGGGCGGGCGTACGGGGAGCGCCTGTGCGAATCGGGCTCCCGTGCGGCGCGGACCGTCGAGTCGTCCACCGGGAGTCGCATTGGACCACAGCGCGGACCGGACCGGCGGTGGCCGGTCCCCGGCGGAGCGCACGGGTGGCTCCGGCGACCCCCTCTCCCGGCTCACCCGGGGCATCGTGGTCATGGTCGCCGTCGGCTTCTGCGCCGCCTCGGCAGTGGCCACGGTCCGCAACCACGACGGCCTGGCCTACCAACTACCCGCCGTGGCAATGCTGTTGGTCCTGCTCGGCTTCCAGATCGGGCACGCCGGCCCGTGGCGGCTGGCCCGGCGCTGGTGGCCGTGGAGCCTGGCCGCCCACGGGGTGCTCACCTACCTGCCGTTCCTGCTCTTCGACGGGACGTGGGTCGGCCTCCCCGGCTCGTTCGCGGGATCGCTGCTGCTGACGGTCGCGCCGCGCTCCTGGGCACTGTTCGCCGCGCTGGTGGCCGCCCAGTACCCGATCTGCGCGGCGCTGGGCGGGACCCTCGGCCAGTGCGTCAACGCCTCGGTGTCCACCGCGGTGGGTGGCATCGTGGTCTACGGGGTGGCCCGACTCGCCGACCTGATCACCGAGTTGCGGGCGGCCCGGACCGAGCTGGCCGAGCTCGCGGTGGACCGGGAGCGGCTGCGTTTCGCCCGCGACCTGCACGACCTGCTCGGCTCCAGCCTCTCCGTGGCGGCGCTGAAGTGCCAGCTCGCCGAGCGGCTGGCCGGGCAGGACCCGGAGCGCGCCCGCGCGGAGATGGCCGAGGTGCTGGCGCTGGTGCGGCAGGCCATGACGGACACCCGCCGGCTCTCCAGCGGGGACCTCCGGCTGTCCCTGGCGCGGGAGGCGCGGTCTGCGGTCGCGGCACTGCGGGCGGCCGGGATCGAGGTCGAGGCCGAACTGGACTGCGCGGGGCTGCCGTCCGAGGTCGACGCGGTGCTGGCCACCGTGGTGCGGGAGGCGGTCACCAACCTGCTGCGGCACAGCGCGGCCCGGCGCTGCGGGATCCGGGCCGAGCGGGACGGGCTCGGCACCGTGCGCCTGGTGGTCTCCAACGACGGTGTGCCAGGCGAACCGGACGGCCCGGACGGCGCTCCGCGCGCACCGGGGGACGGCCGCGGCATCGGGAACCTCACCGCGCGGCTGCGGGCCGTCGGGGGCCGGCTGACCGCCGAGCGGGACGGGACGGGCTGGTTCCGCCTGACGGCCGTCGTCGAGGCCGCGCCCGCCCGGGACGCCGCCCGCGCCGCCTGACCGTCCCGTCCCGTTCCGTCCGCCTGTACGTACGGCCCGCCTGTACGTACGGCCCGGCTACTCGTGCAGCCCCATCGCCTCGACCGGCTCCCGCCGTAGCGCCGACCGGGTGGTCAGCAGCACGGTGCCCAGCCCCAGGAGCGCCGCCCCGCCCAGCACCGCGGCCGCCCAACTCGTGGGCAGCGGCGTCCAGGCCGCACCGGTGAGTGCGAGGCTGACCGGGACCAGGACGGCGGCGGTGACCGCCGACCCGAGGAGGAGCGCCACCGCGACCATGATCCCGCCCTCCCAGGCCGCCATCCGCAGTATCTGGCGGCGCGTGGTCCCGACCAGCCGCAGCAGCGCGAACTCGCGCAGCCGCTCGCCGGTGGCCATCACCAGGGTGTTGACCACGGCGATCGCGGTGAACAGGCTGATCACGCCGAGCAGCAGCCGCCCGACCGCGGTGGCCGCCTCCTGCTGGTGCCGGCGTGCGGCGTCGTAGTCGGCCCGGTCGCTGATCCGGGCCATCGGGTAGGCCGGGGTGAGGCTCCGGAGGGCCCGGCCCACCTGCCGGGGGTCGGCGCCGGGGGCCGTGCGGACCAGCACGGTCGGTGCGAGCGGGTCAGGTGTGTGGGCGGCGGCGAGGCCGGTGGGCAGCAGCACGTCGGCGAACCGGGCGTCACGGTCGTAGACGGCCGCCACGGTGGCGGTGCTGTCGCCGCCGTCGTTCCAGTGGATCCGGACGGTGGCGCCGGCGCCGGCCTTGAGTCGGGCGGCCGTCCGCCGTCCCAGCGCGATGCCGTCGCCGCGCAGCCGGTCCAGCGAACCGGCCGTCACTCCGGGGTCGACCAGTTGCTCCAGCCCCTGCGGGTCCACGATCAGGGCGGTCGCCCCGTGGGAGCCGACGGCGTCCTCCGTGCTGTCGGAGGAGACCATGACGAAGCCGGGGAGCAGGCCGCTGGCCGCCCCGACGCCGGGCAAGCCGCGGACGGCTTCGGTGAACTCCGTCGGCAGGCCGACGCCGCTCGCCTGGGCCACGTGGTCGGCCAGCAGCCGTCGGGCGTCCTCGGCCGCACCGGCCCGCGCCTTGACGACCGGGACGAACAGCACGCTGCCGGTGAAGGCCACGGCCAGCACCAGCGGGGTGACGGTGGCGGCGAAGCGGCGGGGCTGGGAGCGCAGGGCGGCGGAGGCCAGGAACCCGGTGACCGGGAAGAGCCGACCCACCGGTCCGCCGATCAGCACGCCGGCGACCCGTCCGATCAGCGGCCCGAGCAGGGCCACCCCGAGCAGCAGCGCCAGCACCATGCTCTCGGCCGTTCCGGCCCCGGCGCGGCTGCCCGCCGAGTCGGCCAGCACCACGCCGGACACGGCGAGCGTCACCAGCCCGAGCGCGGTCCGGATCCGGCCGATCCGTGGCGGCGGGGCCGAGGCGTCGCGCAGGGCCCGGGTGGGTTCGACCCGGGAGGCCCGGCGGGCGGCGGCCAGGACGGCCAACTGCGCGGTGATCAGGACACCGCCGAGGACGACGAGCGGGGCGGTCGGTCCGACGTACAGCGGCACGTCCTCGCCGACCACCCCGCGGTCGACCAGTTCGGCCCGCAGCAGCGCGGCGAGGCCGGTTCCGAGCGGGAGGCCGACGGCCGAGGCGGCGAAGGTCAGGACCAGTGTCTCCAGTGCGATCATCCGCCGGACCTGCCGGGCGGTGGCGCCGACCGCCCGTAGCAGGGCCATCTCGCGCAGCCGCTGCCGGACGGAGAGCGCGAGCGCCCCGGACAGCACGAAGACCGAGACGAGCAGGGACAGCACGCCCATCGTCCCGGCGAGCGAGGAGAGGCCGTCCCCGGGGGCGCCGGAGAACTCCAGTTCGCCGCGCTCGTCGCCGGTGTGCGCCCAGGGCCCGGACCCGTACGCGTCGCCGCCGTCCGGCCGGGCCGCGGCCACCGCCTGCCGGGCCCGCTCGGCCAGTGCCCGGAGGTCGGTCCCCGTCTCGGTGGTGAGGCCGATCGCGTCCGCGCCGGTCGCCGTTCCGGCGAGTCGGGCGGCCTGCGCGGGGCTGAAGAAGAGCGTGCTCTGACGGGTCGGCACCCGGGGTGGAGCCGCCAGCCCGGACACGGTGTAGTCGCGCGGCGCTTCGATGGCGGCCAGCCGTACGGTGTCGCCGGCCGTGACCCCGGCGCGGGCCGCCGTGGCGGTGTCGAGGACCACCTCGTCGGGGCCGGTCGGGGCGCGGCCGGTTGTCAGCCGGAACGGGGCGAGCGCGGCGCCGGCCCAGGAGTGTCCGAGGGAGGGGCCGCCCCGCGGTCCGGACAGGACCTTCCCGTCGGGGGTGACCACGGCCGCCGGGAAGGAGACCTCCGGGACGGCGGCCGTGACGCCGGGCAGCCCGGCGAGTGCGGCGGTCAGCGGTCCGGCGTCCGGGACGCGGTGACCGTCGCCGATGACCACCGGTGCCGCGGCCCAGCGTTCGGTGGGGGCTCCCGCGCGCTCGGCGGACTCCATCAGGACCCCGCAGGCGACGGTCAGGACCAGGGCGCAGACGAGTGCGGTGAAGGCGCCCGAGAAGGCCGCCTTCCGGCCCCGCACCGTCCGCCAGGCAAGCTTCAACACGTGGCTCGGCCCCCCGGGTGGTGTGCGCTCGACGACCTCGCGAGCCTAGCTCCGGGGCGGCCCGGCCGAATTCCATTCGTTGGCGAAGGAAGGCCCCGTCAAGCCTCACCGTGGGTCGGCCACGGCCGGATCCGTGCGAAACGCACGGGCCGCCGAACCGCCCGTCCGGGTACCGGGGGCGCTCCGGCCCTATGTCGTCGGCAGCCAGCCCATCTCTTCGGCGATCCGGATCGCGTCGACCCGGCCGCGCCCCCCGGTCTTGGCCACCGCGGCGGCCAGGTGGTTGCGTGCCGTGCCCGTCGAGATGAAGAGCCGGGCGGCGATCTCGGTGACGGAGTCCCCCCGCGCCGCGAGCCGCAGGACCTCCGACTCCCGGGGCGTCAGCGGGTTATCCCGGGTGTCCAGGGCGGCCAGCGCCAGCTCCGGGTCGACGACGCGTTCACCCGCGGCCACCCGGCGGATCGCCGCGGCCAGGTCCCGGGCGGGTGCGTCCTTGCCGAGGAAGCCGAGCGCACGGGCGGAGAACGCGGCGCGCAGGTAGGCCGGTCGCACCAGTCCGGTGAGGATCAGCGTCCGGCACCCGGGGAGCCGCTCGTGCAGCTCGGCCGCGGCCCGCAGCCCGTCCAGTCCGGGCAGGTCGATGTCGAGCACCGCGACGTCCGGGCGCACCTCCAGAGCGGTCGGCACCACCTCGTCCCCGCGCTCGACGTCGGCGACGACCTCCAGGTCCTCCTCGTACGCGAGGAGGGCCATCAGCGCACCGCGCACCATGCTCATGTCCTCGGCCAGCAGAACCCTGATCATCCGCGATCTCCCCCTGTCAGGTGACGGCCACGGACGGAGTTCATCAGACAACAGCCCTTGCCAGGGCCGGTTTCCGTGTTTGATCGGCCCCGAGCGGTCCGCCGGTCGGCGTAGCCTTCGTGCATGGCAGAGAGCAAGGTCCGGAAGGCCGCGGCGAAGGAGCCGGTGGCGAGGACGGCGGCGGTGAAGACGGCGGCGGTGAAGCCGAGGAAGCCGGAATCGCGTCTGGCGATGGTGCGGCGGGCCCGGAGGATCAACCGCGAGCTGGCGGAGCTGTACCCGTACGCGCATCCGGAGCTGGACTTCGAGAACCCCTTCCAACTGCTGGTGGCCACCGTGCTGTCGGCGCAGACCACCGACCTGAGGGTGAACCAGACCACCCCGGCGCTGTTCGCGGCGTACCCGACGCCGGAGGACATGGCGGCGGCGAACCCGGAGGAGCTGGAGGAGATCATCCGCCCGACCGGCTTCTTCCGGAACAAGGCGAAGTCGCTCATCGGCCTCTCGATAGCGCTGCGCGACGAGTTCGGCGGCGAGGTGCCGGGCCGGCTGGCCGACCTGGTGACCCTGCCGGGCGTCGGCCGCAAGACCGCCAACGTCGTCCTCGGCAACGCCTTCGGGGTTCCCGGCATCACCGTGGACACCCACTTCGGACGGCTGGCCCGGCGGTTCGGCTGGACCACCGAGGACGACCCGGTGAAGGTCGAGGCGGCCGTCGCCGCGATCTTCCCGAAGTCGGAGTGGACGATGCTCTCGCACCGGGTGGTCTTCCACGGCCGCCGGATCTGCCACTCCCAGAAGCCCGCCTGCGGCGCCTGCCCGATCGCGCCGCTCTGCCCCTCGTTCGGCGAGGGGGAGACCGACCCGGAGAAGGCACGCAAGCTGTTGAAGTACGAGATGGGCGGCCAGCCCGGGCAGCGGCTGCGGCCGCCGGCCGACTTCCCCGGTGAGGCGGCCGCCCGCGCGGACGCCGCCGTCCACCACGGACGGGTCGCGGACCTGGGGGTGGACGCGTGAGCGGCGGACGGATGAACGGGCACCCGGGGCACGCCGGACCGGAGGCCGGGGGAGTCGCCCGGGGTATCGAGCTGGACGGGCTGCCGGGCTGGCTGGAGCCGGTCCGGGAGGCGGCCGAGCGGGTGCTGCCGGAGCAGCTGAGCCGCTTCCTGCCGCCGGTCGAGGGCGGTCGGCCGGCGGCCGTGCTGATGCTGTTCGGCGAGGGGCCCGAGGGCCCCGACCTGCTGCTGATCGAGCGGGCCCGTTCGCTGCGCTCGCACGCCGGGCAGCCGTCGTTCCCGGGCGGTGCGCTGGACCCGGAGGACGGCGACCCGAGCGGCCCCGGCCCGATCGCGGCGGCGCTGCGCGAGGCCTGGGAGGAGACCGGCCTGGACCCGGCCGGGGTGCAGGTCTTCGCGGAGCTGCCCCGGCTGTACATCCCGGTGAGCAGCTTCGTGGTGACCCCGGTGCTCGGCTGGTGGCGCGAGGAGACGCCGGTGCGCCCGGTGGACGCGGCCGAGACCGGGGCGGTGTTCCGGGTCACCATCGCGGAGCTGGCCGACCCGGCGAACCGGGTGCGGCTGCGCCAGCCGTCCGGGCACCTCGGGCCGGCCTTCGCGGTCGCCGGGCGGCTGGTCTGGGGCTTCACCGCCGGGGTGATCGACCGGGTGCTGCACCACAGCGGCCTGGAGCTGCCCTGGGACCAGTCCCGGATCGTCGACCTCTCGGACGACGCCCTGGCCCTGGTCCAGGGCGACCTCGAACACTCCCGGGTGCTGCCGGGCGGCGACGCCGACGCTTCGTGACGGGCCGTCGGCGCGTCCGGCGCGCGGGCCGTGGGAGGGTGTCCGAGTGAACGTCCTGGATGTGCTGCTGATCGCCGCGGCCGTGGCATTCGCCGTGTCGGGCTACCGGCAGGGCTTCGTGGTCGGCGTGCTGTCGCTGGTCGGTTTCCTCGGCGGCGGCCTGCTCGCCGTCGAACTGCTGCCGCTGCTGCTGCTCGACCGCATCGGCCCCGGCACCACGGCCTCGGTGGTGGCCGTCGTGGTGGTGATCGTCCTCGCCGCGATCGGCCAGGCGGTCACCGCGCACTTCGGCTGGAAGCTGCGCGGGCACATCGGTCGCCGCCCGGCCCGGGTCCTGGACGCGAGCGGCGGCGCGGTGGTGAACGTCGTCTCGATGCTGCTGGTGGCCTGGCTGATCGGTTCGGCGCTGGCCGGGGCGTCGCTCCCGACGGTCTCCCGGCAGGTTCGCTCCTCGGCGGTCCTCGGCGGGGTGCAGAACGCGCTGCCCAGCGACGCGCCGAACTGGTTCTCGGACTTCTCCAAGGTGCTCGCCCGCAACGGCTTCCCGCAGGTCTTCAACCCCTTCGAGCACGAGCCGATCACCCAGGTGGACACCCCGGACCCCGCGCTGGCCGGCAGCCCGGCGGTGGCGCGGGCCCGGCAGAGCCTGGTCAAGGTGGTCGGCACGGCGACCTCCTGCGGGAAGACCCTGGAGGGCAGCGGCTTCGTCTTCGCCCCGCACCGGGTGATGACCAACGCCCACGTGGTCGGCGGGGTCAACGAGCCGACCGTGCAGATCGGCGGCGTGGGCCAGCTGTACGACGCGACGGTGGTCCGCTACGACTGGCAGCGCGACATCGCCGTGCTGGACGTGCCCAAGCTGAACGCGCCGCCGCTGGCCTTCGCGGGCGAGGCGAGGACCAACGACAGCGCGATCGTCGCCGGCTTCCCGGAGAACGGCGCCTTCAACGTCCAGCCGGCCCGCATCCGCGGCCGGATCCAGGCCAACGGCCCGGACATCTACCACCGCGGCCAGGTGGTGCGGGACGTCTACTCGGTGCGGTCGGTGGTCCGGCAGGGCAACAGCGGCGGCCCGCTGCTCACCCCGGACGGCGAGGTGTACGGGGTGGTCTTCGCCAAGTCCCTGGACAGCGCGGACACCGGCTACGTGCTGACCGCGGCCGAGGTGCGCGAGGACGCCCTGCAGGGCGGCGCCGCGACCGCCCGGGTGGACACCCAGGGCTGCGCGCTCTGACCGGGCCCGGGGGCGGGCGGTCCGGTGGGCGACGCGCGGGCGGGCGGTCCGGTCGGCCCGGGGGCGGGCCGTCCCCTTCGTGCGGGGGCGTGGCATCCGATATCCGTCACTCCGTCAGGCGGCCCTGGTAGCCTCGGCCGCGCTCACCCGTTCGGCTCAACCGGGCGCCGTCCCGGAGTGGGCCCGACGGGAGGGCGTGGCAGTCCGATGATGGGTCACTCGCATGCGGTGAGCGGGGCGATGCTGTACGCGGCCTCGGCCCCCTTCCTGCCCCCGCTGCTGCTGCACACCACCCTGCAGCCCGCGGACATACTGATGGGCACGGTGCTGTGCGCGGGCGCGGCCCTGCTGCCGGACCTCGACCACCACGACGGCTCGATCGCCAACTTCCTCGGCCCGGTCTCCAAGGTGCTCTGCCGCTTCGTGGCCTGGATCTCCGGCGGCCACCGGCACGCCACCCACTCGCTGCTGTTCGTCGCGCTGATGGGTGCGGGCACCTGGGCCGGGGTCACCTTCGTGGGCCGCTACTTCACCCTCGGGCTGACGTTCTTCCTGCTGGCGCTCGCGATCCGGGCCCTGCGGCTCTGCCCACCGGGCGACGGCCCGGAGGCGTGGATCACCGTCATCGGCCTGGCCGCGCTCGGCACCTTCGGGATGAACACCTGGATGCCCAACTCGCCCGGCTGGCTGCCGTACGCGGTGGCCCTGGGCACGCTGGCGCACCTGCTCGGCGACTGTCTGACCAAGAAGGGCGCGCCGCTGCTCTGGCCGCACAAGGAGCGCTACGAGATCGTGCTGATCAAGCGCAGCGGCAACAGCGTCGAGACGAAGGTGCTGGTACCGATCATGTCGGTGGCGACCTTCGTCCTGCTCTGGTTCACCGCGCTGTCGCCGACGATCGTCAACTGACGGGGCGCTGGGCATCGGATGCCCGGCGTATCGCCCGGTGCACCAGGTGGTGGTGTGCCGGGCGAAGGCGTACCGGGTGAAGGCGTACCGGGCGGTGGTGGGCCGGGTGGTGGTGTGCCGGGCGCCGGGCGCGGCGCGGGGCTCAGGTCTCGCGCCGCAGCCGTGCGCCCACCCAGCGGGCGCGTCGGCCGAGGATGCGGGGGATGCCGAGGTGCCGCCGCTCGGTGCGCTGACGGCCGTCGGGGCCGTCGAAGCCGAGGTCGTCCGCCCGGTCGGGCCGGTGGGCGGAGCGCTGGGGGCTGTTGTGACGTCGGCCGCGTGGGGCGCCGCCGCTTTCGGGCATCCAACTCATACCGGAAGGGATGCCCCTGGGCCGGTCGAGGTAACCGCCCGGGCCGTGCCGAAATTGGCCTATGCGGTTGTCATATGAGCGACAAAGCAAGGGAGTTGGGGCTTCCGGCCCTTCCCCTCGACCGCACGTTCGGCTGTGTCCCGCCGGGCACCGCTGCGTTTCGCGGTGCCCCGGTTCCCCGGCGGCGCTCCCGGGGAGTGCGCGTCACTCCTTGTGGCGGCCGACCCAGTCCAGCAGCTCGGCGGTGAACTCCTCCGGCGCCTCCTCGTGCGGGAAGTGCCCGACCCCCGGCAGCAGCCGCCAGCGGTACGGCGCCGCCACGTACTCGCCGCCGCCCAGGGCGGTGTGCGACAGCAGCACCGGGTCCGCGGCGCCCTGGACGTGCAGGGTCGGCGCGGTGATCGGCTTCTTCATCCGCCGGGCGAACTGGATGCCGTCGGGCCGGGCCATCGAGCGCAGCAGCCAGCGGTACGGCTCGATCGAGCAGTGCGCCGTGCTGGGGATCTGGATCGCCTGCCGGTACGCCCGCACCGCGGCCTCGTCCAGGCCGTTCGGGCCGGTCCAGGAGGTCAGGTAGCGACCGACCAGCTCCGCGTCGTCGGCCACCAGACGGCGTTCCGGTATCCACGGCCGCTGGAAGCCCAGCACGTGCTCGAAGGCGGCGAACTGCCGGCGGTCGGTCAGCAGCGCCCGGCGCAGGTCCCTCGGGTGCGCGGCGGAGACCACGGTGAGGCTCTGGATGACGGAGGGCCGCATCACCGCCGCCACCCAGGCCAGGGTGCCGCCTGAGGCGTGCCCGACCAGGTGGGCCCGGCGCTCGCCGAGCGAGCGGATCACTCCGGTGATGTCCAGCGCGAGGTTGCCCGGGTCGTAACCGCGCGGGGTGCGGTCGCTGCCGCCGATACCGCGCAGGTCGAGCGCCACCGCCCGGTAGCCGGCCTCGGCGAGCGCGGTCAGCTGGTGGCGCCAGGCCCACCAGTACTCGGGCCAGCCGTGCACCAGCAGCACCAGCGGGCCGGAGCCCAGCTCGGCGATGTGGAAACGGGCGCCGTTGGCCGCGAGGTCGCGGTGCGTCCACGGGCCGGTCTGCCGGATGCTCCAGGCCTCGCCGCTCTCCGTCGGGGCCCCGGCGGCGGCCGACTCGCGGGGTTCCCGGCCGGGCTCCCGTCCGGGCTCCGGGCCGGGCTCGCGCGCGGGTGCCAGGCCGCTGCCCTCGGGGGCGGTGCCGGGGCCTTCCGGGCCGGCGGGGCCTTCGGGAGTGAGCCCGGCGCCGGAGTCGGGGCCGGAGTCGGCGGACGGCTGCGCGGGCACGGGCTTCTGGTCAAGCGGCATACCGAGAGCGTGTCACATCCGCGCGCCGGACACGTGCCCGGCACTCGTTGTCGGCGGGTTCGGCGCGCATCGGCCGGTTCGGTGCCCATCGGTTGGTTCGGTGACCGTTGGCGCGTTCGGTGCCCATCGGCGGGCGCGGTGCCCGCCGGCCCGTTCGGTGCCCATCGGCCGGTTCGGTGCGCGCCGAGGTGGCGCCGTCCGTCGGCGGGGCCGTCCGTCGGCGGGCCCGGTCACCGGCGCCCGCCGACGCGGGCCCGGTTACGGGATGCGGCCGAAGGCCCGGTCGATCTCCTCCTGGGTGGCCGGGCGCGGCCTGGCGTTCTTCAGCACGTCGGCGGTCTTCTGGGCACCCTCGATGGTGCGCACCGGCTTCTCGATCTTCTTGAACGAGCGCCAGGCCAGCATCCCGAGCAGCACCGCGAGCAGCAGGTAGGCGCCCGCCACGATCAGGAAGGACCAGCCCAGCGACAGGCCCAGGGCGTGGATGCCGAAGGCCGCCGCGGCGCTCAGCATCGGGATGGAGAACAGCGCCACCACACCGGCGACGATCAGCGAGACGCCGCCGGAGACGCCCCGCTTGACGTCCGCCCGGATCTCGGACTTGGCGAGCGCGATCTCGTCGTGGACCAGCGCGGACAGGTCGGCGGTGGCCGCCGCGAACAGCTGCCCCACCGAACGCTCGCCCTCGTAGGGCGCCCGGCCGTTGCTGGACGGGTCTGCGGCTCCTGCGGGCATCAGCGGTTCTCCTCTGCGGCTGTACGGCGTGACGCCGCCGCGGTTGTGCGGTTCCGGGGGCCGGTGGGGGGTCCGGAGGCGTCTGTGGGTTGTCGACAGCTCAGAATCATGCCCCTACCGGTCAGTCGGACACCACTCCGGGGCCCCGGCGGAGGGACGTGTCCCGGGGGCCGGGACGCTCCGGACGTCCCCGCGAGGACGTTCCGGGCGCCTCGGCCCGAGCCGTCCGACGGGGCCCGGCCCCGGCCCCGGAAGGCTTTTCCGGGGGACTCCCGAAGGCCTCCCGAGGGCCCCGCACTGTCTCTTCGGGGGCGCCTCGGCGGGACCGTCAGGGCTGTCCGGGGTGTCCGTGGCGGTGCCGGTGACCGGATCCGGCGTCGGCGTCGGCGCCGTTCTCCGTGCCGTGTTCCGCGTCGGGCCGGGGGGCGAACCCGGCCGTCCTCGCCTGCCAGGCCGGGTCGTCCTCCTGGTAGATGTCCGGGATGCCGTCCCCGTCCACGTCCCGGTCCTCCTCCTCGCAGATCGCGCGGTAGTGCCGGTTGCGCAGCTTCAGCAGGATGGTGGCGACCACCGCGGAGAGCACCGAGCCGACCAGCACGGCGGTCTTGGCCCGGGCGGCGAGCGCCGGGTCGTCGGGGAAGGCCAGTTCGCTGATCAGCAGCGAGACGGTGAAACCTATGCCCGCGAGCACCGAGACCGCGACCATGTCGGCCCACTTGAGCCGCGGGTTCAGCTCGGCCCTGGTGAACCGGGCGGTCAGCCAGGCACCGCCGAGCACGCCTATGGTCTTGCCGACCAGCAGGCCGATCACGATGCCGAGCGGGGCGGCCTGGGTGAACACCTCGCGCAGCTTCGGACCGGAGACGGCCACCCCGGCCGAGAACAGCGCGAACACCGGGACGGCCAGGCCGGCCGAGAGCGGGCGGACCAGGTGCTCGATGTGTTCGCCCGGGGAGTGCTGCTCGTCGCCCTCGCGGTGGCAGCGCAGCATCAGGCCCATCGCGACGCCCGCCACCGTGGCGTGGATGCCGCTCTCGTGCATCAGCGCCCAGGTCACGACGGCCAGCGGCACGAAGAGGTACCAGCCGTGGACGCCGCGCCGGTGCAGGAACCAGAACAGCACCAGCCCGGCGAAGGCGAGGCCGAGCGCCCAGAACTTGATGCCGTGGCTGTAGAAGATCGCGATGATCAGGATCGCGATCAGGTCGTCGACCACGGCCAGGGTGAGCAGGAAGGCGCGCAGCGCGGACGGCAGGTGGCTGCCGACCACGGCCAGCACACCGAGGGCGAAGGCGATGTCGGTGGCGGTCGGGATCGCCCAGCCGCCGGGATGTCCGCCGCTGCCGGAGTTCACCAGGGCGAAGAGGATCGCGGGCAGTGCCACCCCGCAGACGGCGGCGACCACGGGCAGCAGCGCGGCACTGGGCGTGCGCAGCTCACCGGCGACGAACTCGCGCTTGAGCTCGATCCCGGCGACGAAGAAGAAGATCGCCAGCAGGCCGTCCTTGGCCCAGGTGGCCAGGGAGAGGTCGAGGTGGAGCGGGGCGGAGGGCCCGACGGTGTAGTCGAGCACGCTCTGGTAGGCCTGCGGCCAGGCGTTGGCCCAGACGAGGGCGACGACGGCGGCGCCCAGCAGCAGCATGCCGCCGACCGTCTCGGTGCGCAGGGCGTCGGTGATGAAGGTGCGCTCGGGCAGTGACAGCCGACCGAGGAACTGCCGGCGGCGGGTCGTCGGCCGGGGGACGGGCGGCTGGTCGGTCACGCGGGACCTCCTGGGGCTGGGAACGGCAACGGATGCACCTGTGGTGCAGTTGCCGACCAGACTTCCCGGCGCGCCCTGTGACGCCCACGACTCCCGTCAAGGGATCTTGATGCGTCCTTAATAGTCTAGCGGGACGTTCGGGTGACATACGGGTTGTCCTAACAAAGGACTTAAACCCTGTGCGCTGGTTCTGCACTCCGGGGGAACGGCGACCCGGCGTCCGAACGGCAGATCGGCACCCGGATGGCGGATCGTTGCCCGCTTGGCGGCTCGATGCCCGAGCGGCGCATGCGAGACGGCTGTGCCCCGGGCGGTGGTCTCCGCCCGGGGCACAGCCGTCGGTTCAGCTCGTCCCGGCTTGTCTCGGCTTGTCTCGGCTTGTCTCGGCTCGTCCCCGGCTCTTCGTCGGTCCGTCCTGAGGCGTCCAGGGTCGTGTCAGGACGACTCAGGTCAGCCGTTGCCGGTCAGCCGTTGCCCGTCAGCCGTTGCCGTTGTCCGAGGACGGCAGCTGGGCCTGGATCTGGCTCATCACCGTGCTGTCGGCCAGCGTGGTGGTGTCACCGACCTCGCGGCCCTCGGCGATGTCGCGCAGCAGGCGGCGCATGATCTTGCCGGAGCGGGTCTTCGGCAGCTCGCCGACGACCTTGATCTGCTTCGGCTTGGCGATCGGGCCGAGCGTGCGGCCGACGTGCGCCCGCAGCTCCTCGACCAGCTCGGGGCCCTCGGTCACGCCGCCGCGCAGGATCACGAAGGCGACGATGGCCTGGCCGGTGGTGGCGTCGGTCGCGCCGACCACGGCGGACTCGGCGACGGACGGGTGGCCGACCAGGGCCGACTCGACCTCGGTGGTGGAGATGTTGTGGCCCGAGACGAGCATGACGTCGTCCACCCGGCCGAGCAGCCAGATGTCCCCGTCCTCGTCCTTCTTGGCGCCGTCACCGGCGAAGTAGCGGCCCTCGAAGCGAGACCAGTAGGTGTCGATGTAGCGCTGGTCGTCGCCCCAGATGGTGCGGAGCATGGACGGCCACGGCTCGGTGAGCACCAGGTACCCGCCGGAGCCGTTCGGCACCTCGGCGGCGTTGTCGTCCACCACGGTGGCCGCGATGCCCGGCAGGGCGCGCTGGGCCGAACCCGGCTTGGTCTCGGTGACGCCCGGCAGCGGGCTGATCATGATGGCGCCGGTCTCGGTCTGCCACCAGGTGTCCACGATCGGGCACTTGCCGCCGCCGATGTGCTCGCGGTACCAGACCCACGCCTCGGGGTTGATCGGCTCGCCGACGCTGCCCAGCACCCGCAGCGAGGACAGGTCGAACTTCGCGGGGATGTCGTCGCCCCACTTCATGAAGGTGCGGATCGCGGTCGGCGCGGTGTAGAGGATGGTCACGCCGTACTTCTGGACGATCTCCCAGAAGCGGCCCTGGTGCGGGGTGTCAGGGGTGCCCTCGTAGATGACCTGGGTGGCGCCGTTGGAGAGCGGGCCGTAGACGATGTACGAGTGCCCGGTGACCCAGCCGATGTCGGCGGTGCACCAGTAGACGTCGGTCTCCGGCTTGAGGTCGAAGACCGCGTTGTGGGTGTAGCTGGCCTGGGTGAGGTAGCCGCCCGAGGTGTGCAGGATGCCCTTGGGCTTACCGGTGGTGCCCGAGGTGTAGAGGATGAACAGCGGGTGCTCGGCGTCGTGCGCCTCGGGGGTGTGCTCGGTGGACTGGCGCGCGGTGGCCTCGTGCCACCACACGTCGCGGCCCTCGGTCCACGGGATGTCCTGCCCGGTGCGGCGGACCACCAGGACGTGCTCGACGCCGTCGGCCTTGGTGAGCGCCTCGTCGATGGCCGGCTTGAGGGCGGAGGGCTTCCCCCGGCGGTAGCCGCCGTCGGCGGTGATGACGAGCTTGGCCTGGGCGTCCTGGATGCGGGAGGCGACGGCGTCGGAGGAGAAGCCGCCGAAGACCACCGAGTGGGTGGCGCCGATCCGGGCGCAGGCGAGCATCGCGACGACCGCCTCGGCGATCATCGGCAGGTAGACGGCGACCCGGTCGCCCTTGCGGACACCGAGCTCCAGCAGCGCGTTGGCGGCCTGCGAGACCTCGTCCTTGAGCTGGGCGTAGGTGATCGAACGGCCGTCGCCGGGCTCGCCCTCGAAGTGGATGGCGACCCGGTCGCCCAGGCCGTTCTCCACGTGGCGGTCGACGCAGTTGTACGCGACATTGAGCTTGCCGTCGGCGAACCACTTGGCGAAGGGAGGGTTGGACCAGTCGAGGGTCTCGGTCGGCTCGACGGCCCAGGTGAGGCGGCGGGCCTGCTCGGCCCAGAAGCCCAGACGGTCCTCGGAGGCCTGCGCGTACGCGGCCGCGGTGACGTTGGCGGCTGCGGCGAGCTCTGCCGGCGGGGCGAAGCGCCGCTCCTCCTTGAGCAGGTTGGCCAGGCTCTCGTTGCTCAACGCGCACTCCTCATCGAGTCATGATCGGGGGCGATCCCGTGCGTGGGGATTGTCCCGTGTGTCCCAGCGCACAGCTCACCAGGCGAACGGGGCAGTTGACAAGAGGCTCCTGTGAATTGGTGTAGACCTTTGACCGGCGACCGGTCGGCGTCGTGCGCGGCGCGCCGAGGAGGGCCGGGAGACCGCCCGGGGGTGGGTGGGCCCGTGCCCCGGCCCGCCCGGCGGGGACACGGACCCGGCTCTCAGGCGGCCAGTCCGGGGCCCTCCTCGCCCGCCTCGACCGGAACGCGATCATCCACATTCACCCGTTCGGCCGACGCCGTGTCCGGCCGGACACCGGGGTCGGTTCCGGAGGCGCCCTCGGTGTGGCGTTCGATTCCGTTCGGGCCCCCTCCGGCGCGGGCCTCGACCGGGCTGAACGTCCCGGCGGCCCGGTCGAGGACGTAGGCCTGGGCCGTGGCGAAGTCGAAGTACATCCCGACCAGCCGCAGGGTGCCCTCCTCGACCCGGCGCTCCACCGCGGGGTTCGCCATCAACTGGTCCAGCTGCTGGACCACGTTGGTGATGCAGAGCTGCTCCACGACGTCCACCACGGGCCGGGCGGCGAACTCCGCCGGGACCCGTCGGAGCCGGTCCAGCGAGCCGCGTCCGTTGCGCAGCCAGCGGGCCAGCGGGGTGGGCGGCCCGGGGCGCTCGTGCACGCCGTCCAGCAGAGCCTGCATCGCACCGCAGCCGGAGTGGCCGCACACCGTGATCGAGCGCACCTCCAGCACCTCGACCGCGTACTGCACCGCGGCGGCCACCGAGTCGTCCGCCGCTCCGGGTTCGTGCGGGGCCGGCACCAGGTTGCCGACGTTGCGCACGGTGAACAGGTCCCCCGGACCGCTGTTGGTGATCATGCTGGTGACCATCCGGGAGTCCGCGCAGGTCAGGAAGAGCTGGGAGGGCGTCTGCCCCTCGCGCGCCAGCCGGGCGAGCTCCGGCCGGACCAGCGGAGCGGTGTGCAGCTGGAACACCCGGACGCCGTCCAGCAGTCGGCCGTGCGGGTCCTCCCGCTGCTCGATGCAGTGGTGGCCGACCCAGGGCGTCCAGGCGCGGCAGCGGTGCGGGCCCGGCGAACTTCCCGCACGGACGGTGCCGTCCGGGTCGAGCACCTCGTCGTCCTGGCGGTGCGTCACCATCGAGACCCGGCCGCCCGATCCCTGGTGCCCGGCCCGCCAGGTGTGCAGCGTCTCGTACGCGGCGTGGTCCAGGAAGGAGCCGTCGTGGACCACGGTGACCCCGGCCCCGGCCGGGATGCCGGCCAGGGCCCGGCCGAGCCGGGGCACGGAGGCGAAGGTGAGCGGGCCGTGCGTCCGGACGGTGACCGTGCCGTCGGGGCCGGTCTCCACGTCCACGTGGGCGCGGGTCAGCCGGTAGAGGGCGAGCAGTATGGCGGTGCCGGCGCCGATCGCGACGCCCCACAGCACCCCGGCGGCCACCACGCCGAGCACGGTGACCAGGTAGACGGGGAACTCGCGGTGCCGGTGGACCTTGCGGATGTGCGCGAAGCTCACCATCTGCAGCCCGACCACCAGCACCAGCGCGGCGAGCGCGGCCAGCGGGATCCGGCGCAGCCCGCCGGTCAGGACGAGCGCGGCGGCCAGCACCCAGACGCCGTGCAGCACCGAGGACCACCTGGTCCGGGCACCGGCCCGCACGTTGGCGGTGCTGCGCACCGCGCCGCCGGCGACCGGCAACCCGCCGGCCAGGCCGCTCACCAGGTTGGCGAGGCCCTGACCGCGCAGTTCGCGGTCGAGGTCGCCGGTGCGACGGGACATCCGGTCGGTCGCGACGGCGGACAGCAGCGACTCCACACTGGCCACGGCGGTGACGGTGAGGACGGCGGCGAGGATTCCGAGGACCGGGCCGTGCGGCAGCGCGGGCAGGAGCACCTGCGGCCGCCAGGCGGGCAGTTCGATGTGGGCGAGCCGCAGGTCCAGGGCGAGGACGAGGACGGTGGCCAGCGCGACACCGGCCAGCGGGCCGGGCACCTTCGCCAGCCGGGCGCCCAATTCGCCGGCACGGCCCGGAAGTCGGCCGAGGCGCGGCCAGCCGACCAGGACGGCCGCGGTCACCGCTCCGGCCAGAAGCGCGGGCGGGTGCGGGCCGGCCAACTGGCCGGGCAGGGCCAGGATGTCGGCGATCGCGGAGCTCTGCGGCGAGCCGCCGAGGACGACGTGCAGCTGCGCGAGGGCGATGGTGATGCCGACCCCGGCCAGCATGCCGTGCACGATCGCGGGGGAGACGGCGAGCGCGGTCCGGGCCACCCGGCGCGCACCGAGCAGGAGTTGGAGCAGGCCGGCGGCGACGGTGATGGCGCAGGTGGCCTGCCAGCCGTACTGGGCGATCAGCCCGGCGGTGATCACCGTCAGGGCGGCCGAGGGGCCGCTGACCTGGAGCGGTGTGCCGCCGAACAGCCCGACCACGATCCCGCCCACGGCCGCCGCGGCCAGGCCGGCGGTGAGCGGGGCGCCGGTGGCGAGCGCGATGCCGAGGGAGAACGGCACCGCGATGAGGAAGACCACGAGGGAGGCGGAGAGGTCCTGGGCCCACCGGATCCGGGGGCCCGGGCTCGGTGGCGCGTGGTCGGTGGTGTCGGAGGCGATGGGGGCGCTGGAGATGTCGAGGGTCATGGTCTTCCCGTCTGTCCGGGGGAGCGAACGCAGTCAGGTCCGGTGGCATGTCCGGGGTGGGGCTCCGGGGCGGATCGGCTGTCGTGGGTCGCGACGGTGTGGCGGGATGGCGTGGGCGCGGCGGGGGAGTGCGGGTGTCACCGGCCGGCGTCGACCATCTGGCACGCCAGGGCTCCGGGCGAGGTGCGGGACGTCTCACCGGGGCCGTCGGGCGAACCATCAAGACTCGGTAAACCGAGGGTAATGAAAGCTTTGCACAGCGTGGTTCCGGGAGGGAAGCGGAAAACCCCCTGGTTCACTCCATTGGGTGGTGGCCGAACGGCTGGGAATCTGCTGGTGGCAGTGGTCGGGCCCGTCTGCCCGGGGCGGACACGGCGAACGGGCCGCGGCCTCCCCGTGGCGTGGGGAGACCGCGGCCCGTCCGGCTGCGGTGCCGTGGTGCTGTGGTGCCGTGGTGTCGCGGTGCTGTGGTGTCGCAGGTCAGGCGCGGACGCCCGCCGGGGCCGTGCGCGTGTCGCTCTCCGCGCACTCGCCCAGGACGAAGTCCTCGTCCACCTGGGTCGTGAGGTCGATGCCGACCTTGGAGTTGGCCCAACTCTCCGCGTTGCGGCGGTGGAAGAGCACCGCCTGCTCGGTGTAGCGGCGCGTGTCCCGCCGCCCGTACGCCGCGTCGGCCTCGATCCGGAGCTCGTCCAGCACGGCCCGGTTGGCCGGCTCCAGGGACCTCAGCGGGGGTTCGGCGCCCTGCTCCAGGCGGCGCACCCACTCCGACTGCCCGAAGGTGGTGAGCAGGTCCCCGCCGACCTCGCGGCGGAGGAAGGCCAGGTCCTCCGGGCCCTGCACCTTGTTGCCGACCACCCGCAGCTGAACGCCGAAGTCGCGGGCGTAGTCCCGGTACTGGCGGTAGACGGAGACGGCCTTGCGGGTCGGCTCGGCGACCAGGAAGGTGAGGTCGAAGCGGGTGAACAGGCCGGAGGCGAAGGAGTCCGAGCCCGCGGTCATGTCGGTCACCAGGTACTCGCCCGGGCCGTCCAGCAGGTGGTTGAGCAGCAGCTCCACCGCGCCGACCTTGGAGTGGTAGCAGGTCACCCCGAGGTCCTCCTCGGTGAACGCGCCGGTGGCCAGCAGCCGGACCGAGCCCTCGTCCAGCGCGATCGGACGGGCGCAGGCGGCGTAGACCGGGTTCTCCTCGACGATCCGCAGCAGCCGTGAACCCCGGCCGGGCGGCGTGGTTTTGATCATTTCGTCGGAGGAGCGGATCAGCGGATTGCTGCCGCGCAGGTACTCCTTGATCTCCGGCAGGTGCCCGCCCAGCGGGGGCAGTTCGGCGGCCTGATCGTCGGTCAGCCCGAGGGCGGGGCCCAGGTGCTGGTTGATGTCGGCGTCCACGGCGACGACGGGCCGGCCCAGGGCTGCCAGATGGCGGATGAACAGCGCGGACAGCGTGGTCTTCCCGCTGCCGCCCTTGCCGACGAAGGCGATCTTCATCTGGGGACTCCGGCTCTCGCTCAGGGCCCTCGCAGTGGGCCGACTGCCCAGGGGCCGCGTCGCGCGGGCCCTAGTTGGAAATCGTTATCGTCTCCGATAGTGGCCATGCTAGCCGGGGTTCGGGTTTCACCGGGGGCGGGAAGTGAGGATTGCCTCTAACGGGTGATGCGGGGTTGCTGTTCCGGGAGGGGCGGCCCGTTCATTACTCTCGGGTAGGTGAGCACTGGAACTGATCCCCTCGCCCCGCTGGCCCAGCTCCCCGGGGTGCCCGACGCGGTGGCCGAGGTGCGCAAGGCCGTCGACCGGCTCTACGGCCACCGGGTGATGCGCCGCCGCGCGGCCGAGGTCACCTCCGAGTCCGCGCTGCGCGGGGCCCGCGCGTCGGCGGCCCTGGCCGGGGCCGACTGGCCGCTGGAGGAGGTCCGCCGCCGCAGCGACTTCGGCGCGGACCCCGAATCCCGAACGGTCGGTGCGGCCCTGCGGATCGCCGCCGAGGCCGGCCAGCTGCTCAGCATCTGGCGGCACTCGCCGCTCCAGGTGCTGGCCCGGCTGCACCTGCTCGCGGTCGGCGACGGCGATCCGGCCGCCGGTCGCCCGCGGCGCGCCGGAGAGGATGCCGAGGACCTGTTCCCGCTGGAGCTCCGGCCGGTGGAGAGCGTCGAGGCCGAGGTCGCGGACGGGCCGCTGCCCGCGCTGCCGCCCGCTCCGGGCGCCGAGGAGGTCGCGGCCCGGCTCGATCAGCTCTCCCGGCTGCTGGTGGCGCGCGCGGAGGGCCAGGGCGTGGGCACACCGGCCCTCGTCGTGGCCTCGGTGGTGCACGGCGAACTGCTCGCGCTGCGGCCTTTCGGCACCCACAACGGCGTGATCGCGCGGGCCGCCCAGCGGATCGTGCTGATCGCCGAGGGGCTCGACCCGAAGTCGATCTGCCCGGCCGAGGTCGGGCTGGCGGAACTCGGCACCGCCGCGTACCGCCGCGCCCTGGCCGGCTACCTGGCGGGCACCCCCGAGGGGATGGCGGCCTGGATCGCGCACTGCGGCCGGGCGCTGCGGCTCGGGACCCGGGAGAGCACGGCGGTCTGCGAGGCGATGCAGCGCGGGATGGTCTGAGCGGCGCACCGGCCGGACGGCGCGCGCCCGCCCCAGGGGGCGCGCAGAGACACGGATGCGGCGGCACCTGATCCTGCCGGGTGCCGCCGCTGGTGCAGATACCGGGTGACCATGCATGCACCGGAAGTGCCGATCAGACGGGGATCCTGCCCGTTCGTCTGGTCCGGCGGCCCGACAGCGGGTCGGCTGCATGTGGGTGCCCGGATATCTGTACGTGCGGTCCGTGGGGCCTGAACTGCGTTGTCGGTTTGACCTCTTAGGTCCTGACCGGGTCTCGCGGGCCGTGCTTCATTTGTATCGCGTTTCGGGGGAAAGGGGAACCCGAAACGAGAAGTCTGTCCCGATTGCCCGTTTTGGCCAAAGGGGTGGGGCAGGGTTGTGCCTCAGGCGCCGGGGCGCCGCCGGCGGGCCAGGTACCAGATCACCCCGGCGGTCACCGCGGCCGTCCCGACCGCCACGGCGGTCAGCACCGAACCGCTCGGGGCGGAGAACTCGGGCAGCCGGCGCCGAAGTTCCACCGGCTTCTCGAAGACCAGCACCGGCCACTCCCGGGCCTGCGCCTCCTTCCGCAGCGCGCGGTCGGGGTTGACCGCCGAAGGACGGCCGACCGCCTCCAGCAGCGGCAGGTCGGTGGAGGAGTCGCTGTAGGCGTAGGACGAGGCCAGGTCGTAGCCCTCGGCCGCGGCCAACTCCCGGATGGCGGCGGCCTTGTTCTCGGCGTAGGCGTAGTACTCGATCTCGCCGGTGTAGCAGCCGTCCTCGACCTTCAGCCGGGTGGCGATCACGTGGTCCGCGCCGAGCAGCCGGCCGATCGGCTCGACCACCTCGGAGCCGGAGCTGCTGACGATCACCACGTCCCGGCCGGCCGCGTGGTGCTGCTCGATCAGCGAGGCCGCCTCGTCGTAGATGATCGGGTCGATCAGGTTGTGCAGGGTCTCGGCGACGATCTCGCGGACCTGCTGGACGTTCCAGCCCCGGGTGAGCGCGGAGAGGTACTCGCGCATCTTCTCCATCTGGTCGTGGTCCGCGCCGCCGACCAGGAAGACGAACTGGGCGTACGCGCTGCGCAGGACCGCCCGACGGTTGATCAGACCGCCCTGGTAGAAGGGGCGGCTGAAGGCCAGCGCGCTCGACTTGGCGATGATGGTCTTGTCGAGGTCGAAGAAGGCCGCCGTGCGCGGTCCGCCGGGTCGGTGGCGAACGGGCGGGCGGAGCTCTTCGGGCCCGGTGGTGTCGCCCGGGGACTCGTCGGCGTGGTCGTCGGCGTTCTCGGTGGTGTCCACGGGAACCGAGGATAGAGGGAGCCGCAAAACACCCCGCCATTCGGTGTACTCGCGGGCGTGCGGGTTTGTGTTTCTGGCCGCTCGGGTACACCATGGAAGTCACGGATCGTTCGCGACCGTGCTAACCCGGTCCGGCTCCTCCCCCCCGAGCCGGGCTGTGGATAGACGACCCCCGCTCTCCCCCCCGGCGGGGGTCGTCGCACGTCCGGGGCCATTTTCAGGGCTTGAACGCCCCTCGCGGCGCGTTCGCCGCCGTGGCGCGGACGATCTACGGGGGGTGTCGCCGGATCGGCGCGCCGATCGACTTTCGTCACTCTCCGTCGCCATCTGCTCATGTCCGTCGGGAACCGAACGGCTGGTTCCGATCGGTGCCGCGGGCCCGTCCGGAGGCGGTGTCCGGAGGGCGGCGGACATCGGCGGGGAGAACGCCCGAACGCGATGCGGCTGACCGCCGGTTCATCTCGGTGACCCCCATTCGTCAATTCTTCGCCGAATAGCCCCCCGCCCGGGTGAACGTTTTCCTCCGCGGCCACGAGTTATCCACAGGCAATCGGAACTCGGATGACGGAATCCGGATCTCCCCCCACCTTGATGACCGGCGGCGGTCGCCGGGCAGGGCCTCATCCCCCTTCTTCCAGAGGTCTGTCGGGCGGCCGTCCGCCGGAACCGTCCGACGCGCGCCGCCGGCCGCCCCAGGTGGCCGGCGGCGCGGAGGGGAGAAACCATGTCGACGCCGATCGCCGACCACATCACGGCCGAGGGCCCCGCGATCGCCGGGCCGCTCGTCGTCACCGAGGACGAGGGCCTGGCCGAGCACCTGCTGCGGATCTGCGCGGCCGCAGGCACCGAGCCGAGGCTGGTCCGGGGCGCGCCGCCGACGCGGGACCTCTGGGAAGGGGCCTCGCTGGTCCTGGTCGGGGACGACCAGGCGGTCCGCTGCTCCGAGCTGGGGCGGCGTGCCGGGGTACTGCTGCTCGGGCTGGACCTCGACGACCCCGGCGTGTGGGTCAGGGCCGTCCGACTCGGGGCCGAGCACGTGCTATTCCTGCCCGACGCCGAGGCCTGGCTGCTCGACCGGGTCGCCGACGCGGCCGAGGGAGTCGGCTGTCCGGCGGTCACCATCGCGGTGCTCGGCGGGTCCGGCGGGGCCGGGGCCTCGACGCTGGCCTGCGCGCTGGCGGTCACGGCCGCGCGGGCGGGCCGGCGGACGATGCTCCTGGACGGCGACCCGCTGGGCGGCGGCCTCGACATCCTGCTCGGCGGCGAGCGGGTCAGCGGGCTGCGCTGGCCCGATCTGGCCGGCTCCCGCGGGCGGGTCAGCGGGGCCGAGCTGGCCCGGGCGTTGCCGGCGCTCAAGCGGCTCTCCGCCCTGTCCTGCCTGTCCTGGGACCGCGGCGACACCCTGACCGTGCCGCCCGAGGCCATGCGCAGCGTGCTGGCCGCCTCCAGACGGCGCGGCGGGCTGGTGGTGGTCGACGTGCCCCGCCACCTCGACGCGGCCGCCGGGCAGGCGCTGGAGCAGTCCGACGTGGCGCTCCTGGTGGTGTCGGCCGAGCTGCGGGCGGTGGCTGCCGCTGACCGGGTCGCGGCGGCCGCCGGGATGCGGCTCGGGGACGTCCGGGCCGTGGTGCGGCCGGTGCGGGCCGGCGGGCTCCCGGCCCGGCAGATCGTCCGCGGGCTGCGATTGCCGTTGGCGGGGGAGCTGGAGCCGGAGCCGGGCCTGGCCCAGGACGTCGTGAAGGGCGTCCCGCCCGGGAGCCGGGACAACGGCCCGCTCGCGCGCTTCTGCGCGGGCTTCCTGAACGAAGTGCTGCCGCCGGTGCCGGCGGTCGGAGGAGGGGTGTACTGATGGTCCGTCTGCGGAGAACAGTCCTCGGGAGCGGGCCGCCCGGCCCGGGCGGCGGTGCGCGGGAGCACCCGCCGCTGCGGAGCGTGCCGCCGTCCGGTGGTCCGCCGGAGCCCGGGCACGGGCCCTGCCCGCACGGCCGGACGGCCCGCGAGCAGCGGACGGCGGCCCTGGTGGACGCGGTCCGGCTGCGGTTGGCCGAATCGGGCGCCGCCCCGACGGCCGGATCGGTCGCGGCCGCCCTGCGGGCCACCCGCCCGCCGCTCGGCGGGGACGAGGTCCTGGACACCGTGCGCTCGCTGCGCGCCGAACTGGTGGGTGCGGGCCCGCTGGAGCGGCTGCTGGCGGCGTCCGACGTCACGGACGTCCTGGTGAACGGTCCGGAGGAGGTGTGGGTCGACCGTGGCGGCGGCCTGCAGCGCGCCACCGGAGTCCGCTTCGCCGACGCCGGGGCGGTGCGGCGGCTGGCCCATCGGCTGGCCACCGCGGCCGGCCGTCGGCTGGACGACGCCCGCCCGTGGGTGGACGCCCGACTGCCGGACGGCACCCGGCTGCACGCCGTGCTGCCGCCGATCGCGGCCGGCTGCACGCACATCTCGCTGCGGGTCTGCCGGCCCCGGCCCTTCACGCTCGACGAACTGGTGGCGGGCGGATCGCTGCCCCCGGTGGGCGCGGAACTGCTCGCGGGCATCGTGCGGGCCCGGCTGTCGCTGCTGGTGTCCGGTGGGACGGGCTCGGGGAAGACGACGCTCCTGTCGGCGCTGCTCGGCCTGGTCGGGCCGGACGAGCGGATCGTGGTCGCCGAGGACTCCGCCGAGCTGCAACCGGCCCACCCGCACGTGGTCCGGTTGCAGAGCCGGCCGCCCAACCAGGAGGGGCTGGGCGAGTTCACGCTGCGGGACCTCGTCCGTCAGGCGCTGCGGATGCGCCCGGACCGGCTGGTGATCGGCGAGGTCCGCGGGCCCGAGGTGTCGGACCTGCTGGCCGCGCTGAACACCGGCCACGAGGGCGGCTTCGGCACCGTCCACGCCAACACGGCGGCGGACGTGCCGGTCCGGCTGGAGGCCCTGGGCGCGCTCGCCGGTCTCGACCGGACGGCGCTGCACAGCCAACTGCGGGCCGCGCTCGACGTGGTGGTGCACCTGGTCCGAGATCCGGGCTCGGGGCGGCGTCGGGTGGCGGAGATCCACACGCTGGCCGGGGCCGGTGACGGATCGGCCGTGACCACACCCGCGGTGGCCTTCCCGGCCTCCGGCGGCCTGCGTCCCGGTGCGGGCTGGGAGCGGTTGATCGGGCTGCTCGCGGCGCGCGGGGTGTCGCTCGGACCGGGGCGGCCGTGATCGCGAAGACGCCGGTGAAGGCGGTGGGTGTGGACGTACGGGTGGTGGAACTCGCCCTCGCCCTGCTCTTGGGCGGGTGCGCGGCGGGTGCCCTGCTGCTGCTCGGCGGCGTGGGCCGGAAAGGCCGAGGGGAACGGAGGTGAGCGATGTGACGCAAAGTCAGTTGGCGCTCTGCTGGACGGTGGTGCTGTGCCTGGCGGCCGCAGCGGCGTGGCGCGCGGTGCAGGAGCAGCTGCCGGGTGGGCGGCGCTCCAGGCTGGTCCTGGCTGGCAGCGGGCCCCCGGTGCGAGGGCCCGGCCCGGAGGCCACGGCGCGGGTCGGTGGACGACTGCCGGAGTTCCTGGCGCCCGAACTGCTGCTCCTGCCGGTGGGTTTGGCTGCCGGGCAGGCCACCGCCTCGCCGGTGCCGGCGCTCGCGGCGGCCCTGGCCGTTCTGCCGCTGCGTGGATGGCGGCTGCGACGGCGACTGGCGGCCGAGGCGCGGCGCCGGGCCTCGGCGGTGGTGGAGCTCTGCGTCGGCCTGGCGGGGGAGCTGCGCGGCGGGGCGACGCCGGAGCAGGCGCTGCACCTGGTCACCGTGCGCCTCGCCGCCGACCCGGAGGGGCTGCGCGGACTCGGCGAGGAGTCGGTGGCCCGGCTGGCGGCCGGCCGCTACGGCGCGGACGTGCCCGCCGCGCTGCACCTGTTGGCCGAACGTCCCGGTGGCGGTGGGGCCGCGGCCATCGCGGCCTGCTGGCGGGTGTCGGCGGACAGCGGGTCGGGGTTGGCCGATGCGCTGGAGCGGGTCGCGGAGGCGCTGCGTGGCGAGCGGGTGCTCGCGGAGGAGATCGCCGGGGAACTGGCCGGTCCGCGGGCGACGATCGCCGTCCTGGCGGCGCTGCCGGGCATCGGGCTGCTTCTCGGCGCGGCGCTGGGGGCCCGTCCGTCGGAGATCCTGCTGCACACCCCGACCGGGCTGGGATGCCTCCTGGCGGGGGCGTTCCTGGAGGGGCTGGGCGTGCTCTGGACGGCACGCATCGTCCGGGTGGCGGCCCACGGCGCGTTGGAGACGCTGCCGGGGCGGAGCGGGCGGCGTCGGGCCTCCGGCCGTGCCGCGACGGCTCTTCGGCCGGGCGAGCGCGTACGCGGGCCCCGACGGCTGCGCGCTCGGCTGCCCGGGGTGGGAGCGGGGGTGAGGTGATGCGGGGCGTCGAGTGGGCGGCGGTCGCCCTTCCGACCGGGGTGGCCATCGCGGGGTGGACGTCGGTGCGCGGCCGGGCGAGGCGTCGACGGGTGCTGGTCCGGGCGCGAGCGCGGGAGGCGAGCGGGAAGCGAACCGGCGTGCCGGTCCTGGGCGCAGGGCGCCGACGGCGGGTGGTCACGGCGGCCGCGGCGGGGCTCGGGGTGGCGGTGTTGCTCGGAGGTGGCTCCGGGCTGGCCGTCGGGGTGCTGCTGGCGGTGGGCGTCCACCGGTGGTCGGCGGGGGCACGGACACCGGCCGACCGCGCGGAGGCCCGCGAGGAGGAGCTGCTGGTCAGGCAACTTCCGCTGGGTGCCGAGCTGTTGGCGGCCTGCCTCGGTTCTGCGGCGCTGCCCTCGGAAGCCGTCTCCGCGGTGGGTCGGAGCGTGGGGGCGCCGCTGGGGCCCCGGTTGGTGGCGATCGGGGCCGAACTGTCCCTGGGCGCACCGCCGGAGCTGTGTTGGCGCCGCCTGGGCGAGCAGCACCCCGCACTCGCGCCGCTGGCCCGATGCCTGGAGCGCAGCAGCCTCGGCGGCGTCCCCGCCGCCGGCCCGCTGATCGGGCTGGCGCAGGGGCAGCGCGCGGCGGCCGCGCGGGCGGCCCACGCCCAGGTCCGCCGGGCCGCGGTGCTCGCCACCGCGCCGCTGGGGCTCTGCTTCCTCCCGGCCTTCGTGCTGATCGGCGTGGTGCCGGTGGTCGTCGGCATCACCGCCCGCTTCGCCCAGGCGATGTGAGGGTGAATCGGCTGCGCGGGACCGCCGAACGAACAACGAACAACGAACAACGAACGACAGGAGAGATTCATGACCGCAGTGATCGCGATCCGGCCCGGCGCCGACCGCCCGCTCCGCCCGTCGGTCGGGGCCTGGCGGCGCAGGAGCCGTCGGGCTGCCCCTCGGGTGCGCTGGGCAACCTGCCGTGCCCGCCGGGTGCCCGGCCTCCGGGGCCGCTCGGACGCCGGGATGACCACGTCGGGTATCGCGGCACATGCTGTGTCCCACAGCTGTTGCGTCTCATTGGTCGGCCGTCAAGGCGCCGAGCCACCAGGCGCAACCATCGTCAACCGTGTTGCATTCTAGCAAGCCACAGAGGCCCTTGTGTGACGCATGTCACACCTGTGGACCTGGGGTCGTGTCGATGTCGTCGCCCGGCAAGGCGCCTCCGTGCCATTGCCCGTGGAGCATGTGGTTCCGGAGCTGACGCAACGTTCCTGCCCCGCGGAGCCTCGCGGGTCCTGCGGTTTGGACTAGGAACCGTTCCAGCGTACTCAGAAGTTCTTCGGTCGGGATCTCGGTGGTCATCAGTTTTGTCGCGAGACGTTGACGAGCGGCGAAGTCAGGGCTGCCCTCGCGGAAGTCAGGGAGGGCTGGTTCTGCGCTGCTGATCACCACGGGTGGGTGCACGGAGGTTGAGAAGAGGATCTTGGTCGACCACTTCACGCTCAACTGGGCAAACTTGACTCCGGGGGAAGTGTTCAAGGCGATGCCCGAGACCAGCCAGGTGGTGTTCGCCGTGTACCAGACGGCACCTCCGATCTCATGACCGCTGATCTCCTCGACCCCGACCAGTTCGACGAATGGGGGTGCCACCCACGCTTCCATGTGGGCGGGGCTGTCCGGTTCAACTACGGAGGCGCCCGATCCGGGCAGCCAACTGGCCAGCCCGTAGAAGTCTCGTAGCCGTTCCTTGGCTTCGATCTGGATCACGCGTGCCAACCTGTCGGATCGAAGCAGGTCTTCGTCATCAACCGTCGCGCTCACCTTGTTGGTGAATCGCTCTACGACGTCGTCCCAGCCGGAGAGCAGGACAAGCCGATCCTTCAGCTCCCGGGCATCGTCGTTCATCGGATACTCAAATGAGGACCCGTCGCCGAAGTCCGAGGAGTTGGCAGTCACGAAGTACACCTGCTCGGACGGGTGATCCTGCATGTACTTGATCACTGTGAGCCAGATCGCGACGTCCCTGGCCCCGGTCTTGGTGTCACCGTGCTTATCGTTCCGGTCGCGTTTGGCCGGCTTGAGTCCGTGAGCCTCGCGCGAGAGGGCTGCCATGGCCATCTCCGGGGTCGTTTCGACCACGCGGAACAGGTCGCTGTACTGCTTAGTCCAGTACGTGTCGATCGCGTCGTGCTGGGAGTCCGGGACGGTCTGCTTGCCCAAAGGATCAGGGGTGACGGCCTGTAGGTTCGAGATCGCGCTTTCGACGGTCTTGTACGCGTCCCGGTACCGAAGCACCTGTTGGGCGGCCAGTTCCACCAGCACCATTGAGGGAACGCCAACATCCTGACCGCTGGCGCGGAGCTTGCGGATCAGGTCGGCCTTGTCGCTGGCGGGGTTCAGCAGGCGCACCGCATTGGTGTCGAAAATGATCAACGATCCTCCAGGTTCTCTGTGCAGATGTTGCCATCAACCGGGTTGGGATTGCCCTCAATTACAGACAATTCAAGGCAAGTTCAGGCAATCTGGCATGCCCCAGCCACCTTTCAGGTCTGGCATGCTTGTCGAACTGTTCGGCGCCGGGGACATTGGCACGTGCGCGACTGCCCCCTCCGGGCCAGGGCGCGAAGTGGGGTTCATCGGCCTTCGGCCGATCCGGCAGTGCCGCGCCCGCTTCGCTACGTCATGCCGGACGGCGGCAAGAGTGCTCTTCCGCCGGGCGTGTCGGGCTTCCAGCCGCGCGGAAGCCCCGGCGGGGGCTCCTCCGGACCCCGCCCCCGCCGGATTCGTTTCCATGGCTGGGGAATGGAGGCCGTGTCCCATTTGTGCTGTGCGACCTTCTGCGGGCGCGGTCCCGTGGGGCCGAGATGTCGACTGCATGCCGATGCCTCTGATGACCTCAGGCCACCCCAACGCTGGCTTTCGAGTGACTTCCGTCACACTGGCTCCGGGGGAATCGTCGGGAGCCTTGGGTGGGGGTGGGTATCGTCTTGAGCAGGGCGAGTTCGGCGGGGGAGAGCCCGACGCCGGCGCCGACGATGAGCGGGGGAGCCACG